>NZ_JBVHLF010000211.1:0-3564 GCF_055559155.1 Kitasatospora sp. NPDC024654 | reverse complement strand
AGGAGTACTCGTCATGTCCGCTACCCCCGTCTCCCGTTCCGCCGGCCTGCGCCGCACCCGGCCCGCGCTGCTCGCCGCCGTCACCGTGCTGACCGCGGCCGCCGCCACCGCCTGCTCCTCCTCCGCACACGGCGCGAGCGGCACCGGGTCGTCCGGCGCGACGATCCAGGCGGTGGGCGCGGAGAACGAGTACTCCGACGTGATCAGCCAGATCGGCGGTCAGTACGTCACGGCGACCGCGATCATGAGCGACCCGAACACGGACCCGCACACCTTCGAGGCGGACCCCAAGGTCGCGCACACCGTGAGCTCCGCCCGGCTCGTCGTCCAGAACGGGGTCGGCTACGACGACTTCATGACCAAGATCGAGCAGGCGTCCAGCGGTTCCGGCCGCCAGGTGATCGACGTCCAGAAGCTGCTCGGCCTGCCCGACTCCACCCCGAACCCGCACCTGTGGTACCAGCCGACCACCATGCCCGCGGTGGCGAAGGCCATCGCCGACGACCTCTCCACCATCGACCCCGCGCACAAGGACTACTTCGAGGCGAACGCCACCAAGTTCGACGCCTCCCTGCAGCCCTGGACCCAGGCCATCGCCCAGCTCAAGACCGCCTTCCCCGGCGCCGCCGTGGCGACCACCGAGCCGGTGGCCGACTACCTGCTCGACGCCGCCGGCATCAACAACCTGACGCCCTGGGCGTTCCAGGCCGACGTGATGAACGGCACCGACCCCTCGCCGCAGGACGTCGCGGCCGAGCAGGGCCTGTTCACCCAGCACAAGGTGAAGGCGTTCGTCTACAACCAGCAGGTCACCGACTCGCTGACCCAGTCGCTGCTGACCCTGGCCAAGCAGAACGACATCCCGGTCATCGGCGTCTACGAGACCATGCCGACGCCCGGCTACACCTACCAGTCCTGGATGGCCGCCGAGGTCTCGGCGCTCAAGAACGCCCTGGCCAACGGCACTTCGGCGCCGACCCTGTGATGACCGGTGACACGCGGGACGGTGACGTCCTCTCGCTGGCGGGCGTCAGCGTGTGGCGGGGCGGCCGACGGATCCTCGACGAGGTGGAATTCTCCCTCGGCCCGGGCGAGTTCACCGGCCTGATCGGATCCAACGGCGCCGGCAAGACGACGATCCTACGGGTCGTCATGGGCATGCTGACCCCCACCGAGGGCCGGATCCTGGTCGACGGCCGGCCACTGGCCCGGCGCAACCGTTCGGTCGGCTACGTCCCGCAGAAGGTGCTGATCGACCCCGACGCCCCACTGCGCGCCCGCGACCTGGTCGCGCTCGGCCTGGACGGCGAACGGATCGGACTGCGCACCCCCTCCCGGCAGCGCCGGCAACGCGTCGAGGAGATGCTCGACGCCGTGGACGCCACGGCGTTCGCCGACTCCCGGGTCGGCAACCTCTCCGGCGGCGAGCAGCAGCGGGTGTTGATCGCTCACGCTCTGATCAGCCGCCCGCGGCTGCTGCTCATGGACGAGCCGTTGGCCAACCTCGACATCCGCAGCGGGCAGGAGATCGTGGACCTGCTCGCCCGCCTCGCGAAGGAGCAGCGGATCGCCGTGCTGCTCTCCGCGCACGACATGAACCCGCTGCTCCCCGTGCTGGACCGGGTCGTGTACGTGGCCGGAGGGCGGACGGCGGTCGGCACGACCGACGAGGTGGTGCGGACCGAGGTGCTGAGCAAGCTGTACGGGCACCCGGTGAACGTCCTGCGCGTCGACGGGCGCGTCCTGGTCGTCTCGGGTTCCAGCGTCTCGCTCGACCCGGTGCCACCGCGGCCGGGGCGCCCGGTCGCCGAGGCTTCGACCGAGGGGCGGTGAGGTGTGGTGGCAGGAGTCCTCGACGCCGTCTTCGCCCCGGGCTTCTTCGACAGCGACCCGGTGCGCACGGCACTCCTCGCCGGGGCGGTGGTCGCGGTGGTCTCCGGAGCGGTGGGGGTGATCACCGTACTGCGCGGGCAGTCGTTCGCCGGACACGCCCTGAGTGCCCTGGGCACACTGGGCGGCTCCGCCGCCTTCCTGGTCGGCCTCACCCCGCTCTGGGGCTTCCTCACCAGCGGCTTCGTCGTCGCGGGAGCGATGGAACTGGTCGGCGCGCAACGACAGCGCGGCCGCGACGTGGCGACCGGCCTGGTGCTGAGCACCGCGCTCGGCCTCTCCGCGCTGTTCATCTACTTCGTGACGATCGTCAACAGCACGACGGGGGTGACCATCACCATCATGTTCGGCTCGCTGTTCGCGCTCAGCGGCATCACGGTGCCGGCCATGGTCCTGCTCGGCGCCGTCTGCCTGGCGGTCCTCGCCCTGTTGTACCGCCCGCTGCTGCTCAGCTCGGTCAGCTCCGAGCTGGCCGCCGCCCGCGGCATCCCGGTACGCGCCCTGGGCCTGGCCTTCCTCCTACTGCTGGCGCTGTCGGCGGCACTCTCCTCGGTGGCGGTGGGCACCATCCTCAGCACCGCGCTGCTGATCGGGCCCGCGGCGACGGCACTGCGACTGACCCGCCGCCCGGCCCGGGCGATGGTGCTGGCCGGCGCCATCGGGGTGCTGTCGACCTGGATCGGAGTCGTCCTGGCCTACGACAGCTACCACTGGCCGCCGACCGACAAGGGCTGGCCGGTGAGCTTCTTCGTGGTGGCCGTGGTCTTCGCGCTCTACCTGCTCGCCGACCTCGGCAGCCGGATCCGGACGGCACGCGCCCGCCACCGTGGCGGATCGGCGCCCACGGCACGTTCCCTGGCAACGGTGAGGTGAGACTGGGATGTTCGCGGACTACATGGTCAACGCCTGGATCGTGGCGACCGTCGTCGCCGTCGTCGCCCCCGTGGTCGGCTTCTTCGTCGTCCTGCGCGGCTCGGCGTTCGTCTCCCACGCCGTACCCGAAGCCGCCTTCG
The DNA here is from genome assembly GCF_055559155.1 of Kitasatospora sp. NPDC024654. Classification (NCBI taxonomy): domain Bacteria; kingdom Bacillati; phylum Actinomycetota; class Actinomycetes; order Kitasatosporales; family Streptomycetaceae; genus Kitasatospora; species Kitasatospora sp. NPDC024654. The sequence goes on along the minus strand of NZ_JBVHLF010000211.1, from coordinate 661 downwards.
CCGGAGCCGCCGGAGCAAGCCTGCTCGGCCTCAACACCGTGCTGGGCCTCGGCGTCTTCGCCCTGGGTGCCTCACTCGGCATCGGCCTGCTCGGCCGGCGCGGCCGCCACGACGTGGTGACCGCCCTGGCGCTGGCCATGCTGCTCGGCATGGGATCGCTGTTCCTCAGCTGGAGCACCGAGTACGCCCCCGAGATCTACTCGCTGCTCTTCGGCGAGGTGCTCGGGGTCAGCGGCAACGAGATCGGGCTCACCGCTGTCCTCGGCGCCGGCTGCCTGGGCGCGATCGCCCTGCTCTACCGGCCCCTGCTGCTCACCTCGGTGGTGCCCGAGATCGCCGCCGCCCGCGGCATCCGCGCCCACCGCGTCGAGATGGCCTTCCTGGTGGTCGTCGCCCTGGCCACCACCACGGCCGTACCCGTCGTCGGCGCACTGCTGATGTTCAGCCTGATGGTCGGCCCCGCGGCCGCCGCGCGCTGCCTCACCGACCAGCCACTGCGCACGATGGCCCTCTCGGTCGCGATCGCGCTGCTGACCGTCTGGTCCTCGATCGCCGCGGCATACCAGACCAACTGGCCGATCGGCTTCTTCGTGACCACGTTCACCTTCGGCAGCTACCTCCTCGCCCACGCCGTACGCTGGACACGCCGGACGTACCGCAC
>NZ_JBVHLF010000210.1:0-3600 GCF_055559155.1 Kitasatospora sp. NPDC024654 | reverse complement strand
CGTCCCGGGTCCGCGCCGACACACGGATGACCTCGCCCTCGTCCGTCACGCCCTCGACGACGAGGGCCGAAAGTCCTGAAAACACCACACCCACCAGCTCATTGACATCGCGCACACCATGCCAACGACGTTCGTCACCCTTCGTTACCACCGATTACGGACCAGAGCCGTTGGCTGGACAGACCCGTCGACGACGCCGGTGGGTGTTCCTCGGGGCCGGGCAGAGCCGTCCGGTCAGCGGAGGATGCCTTCCAGGAAGTCGCTGCCGAGTCGGGCGACGACCGCGACGTCGAGTTGGTGGAGGAGGTAACGGCCGCGGCGGCGGGTGTGGATCAGTCCGGCGTTCTTCAGGACGGTCAGGTGGCGGGAGATCTCGGGGGGCGTCATGCGGTGGATCTGGGCCAGCTCGCCGGTGGTGTAGGCGGTGCGGGCGAGATTGCGGCACAGGTGCATGCGCAGGGGGTGGGACAGGGCGGTCATGCGCAGGGTGAGTTGTTCGACCGTGGGAGTCTCGGCAAGGTCGGGGGAGCCGATCGGGTAGTGGAGCACCGGTTGCCAGCCCTGGCGGTGCAGCACCATCAGGTGCGGCCAGCCCAGGCGGGTCGGTACGAGGAGCAGGTGGCCGCGCGCGGTGGTGATGCCACCTGTGCCGAGTTTGGCGATGGTGATGTGGGCCGCCGTCTCGTCCACGGTGATGGCCGGCGACAGGGATTCCAGCGCCTCGGTCACTCCTTTGCGGCGCAGCAGTTCCATGCGGTGGCGGGTGTCGGCCGCGTGCTGCGGGCTCACCCTGGACCAGGTCCGCGCGAAGAACGCCTCGTCGCAGTCCCTGAGGAACTGCCGCAGCCAGTACCGGACCTGGGGCGGGTCGCTCAGTAGACGCTCGGCGAAGCCGAGTTGCCGCGGTCCGCGGGCGGCGGCCAGCTCCAGTGCCCGGTCACGCAGTTCGGGATGGTCCAGGGGACTGCGGTCGGGCCCGTCGTAGCGGAGCGTGCAGGTGAACTCCAAAGCCGCGTCGACGAACTGGTGGTCGGTGAGTTCGTCCAGGAGGTCGAGCTCCTCGGTGAGGGTGGCCGCGGGCAAGACGGTTCGTCCCGGGAGGCCGGCGTAGGGCAGGAAGAGGTCGGAGAAAGTGTTCCGCCACAAGAAGTCGGCCTCGGTCATCCGGTCGGCCAGATGCGGGTCGAGGCCGGCGGTCACGCCGGCGGCCCAGGACCGCAGGCCGGGATGGTGGCCCGGCTCGGCCAGCGCGTGCAGTGCCATGCCGAGCTCGGCCAGCGGCGAGGGCGCCGCGGCCACCTGGTGTGGCTGCAGCCCGGTGATGTCGATGCGCACGCTCATGCCCCTATGGTGGCCGAACACTCCGGCCGGGTGCGTCGCCGATTGACGCAGGCTGTCAAACGACGGGACTTCCCTGGCCGCTCGCAGGCAGCCTGAGGGCATCCGGGCATTCGGGCAACCGCGAAGCCCAACCCTCCACGTCCCAAGGAAGTGCGATCCACCGTGAGCGTCACCCAGCAGTACCTGCTCGACACCTACCGCGCCCGCCAGCTCGACCAGCCCGTCCCTCCCGCGCCCGGCGCCGGCCTGCTCCGGCTGCTGAGTGAGCTGCGCGAGTACCGGCGGTTCCGGGCCGTTCTGGCCGGGCGACCCGTCCGCAGCAGCAGCTTCCCGGCCTCGGACCGCCGGGCACGCTGTGCCTCGTAGCCGCCGCCCGTCCGCGCGTCCTGGTGCCGCCGCCGAGCGAGACCCGTGACCGCCACTGCTGGACTGCGCCCCCGGACCGTGAGGGACTCCGGCCGTCCGGCGAGGCGCGGCCCGGTCGTGCACGCTACTCCTCGACCTCGGTGCGGTATACGCGCAGGCCCCGGAGCCGGTAATTGAGGAGCGCGCTCGGATGGTCGTTGGAGTTGGTGTGCAGCCACACCCTGCGCACGGCCACGGCCGCCAACGGTTCGGTCGCCCAGGCCTGTCGCAGCACCAGCGTCAGGGCATGCCCCCCGAGCCCCCGGCCGACGTACTCCGGCAGGAGCCCGAAGGTGCGGATCTCCACGTCCCCACCGGGCTGGGGCTCCAGCGCGGCGATCCCAGCCGTCTCGCCCGCCAGCCTGATCAGCCAGTACTGGCGGTGCGGGTGCGCCCGCGCCAACACCTGCCACTCCTGATCGGAACGCGTCGAACTGCGCCATCCGTACGCCGCACCAACCCGGGCCTGCACCGAGCGCGCCAGCACCGACAGCCCCTCTTCGCGTCGAAGCTCCAACTCAGGCACGACCCGGCCGGGCTTCAGCTCACCGCGACCGGTCATCTCCAAATACGTGACGGTCTTTCCCATCCCGGCACGCTACCGGGGCCACCCACACCAACCGGCCACCGGGCGACCGATTCAGCCGAGCGCGCGGTCCGCCCCGCGAGCGCGAACTCACGATCTGGGGGCACGGTGACCTTCCCCTCGTAGCGTAGAGGCTATGACTGAAGGGGAAGTTGAGAGTCATGGCGGAGAAGAGGCGGAAGTTCGACGCGGAGTTCCGTGAGGGAGCTGTGCGGATCGTCGCCGAGAGCGAGACCGCCTACGCCACGCGCCTGCTGCACCACCTGCGCCCGGACATGCTCGTACTGTGGGACCGCGGCTTCGACAGCAACGCCTTCTTCGCCGCCGCAGCCTCCACCGGCACCCAGATCCTCGGGCGCCTGAACTCCCGCCGACGCCCGCCCGTCCTCCAGCGCCTGCACGACGGCTCGTACCTGTCCGTCCTGGGCACCCTCCCGGTCCGCATCATCGAGGCGCACATCACGGTGTCCTGCGCAGACGGGAGCAGTTTCACCGGAACCTACCGGCTGGCCACCACGCTGACCTGCGCGCGCCGCTACCCGGCCGGCGCCCTGGTCCGCCTCTACCACCAGCGCTGGGAACACGAGTCCGCCTATTACGCCCTACGCCACGTCGGACAAGCCGATGACGTTGGGTGAGATCGCCGATGCCATGAGCGCGGCGGGCAAGTACACGAAGCCCAATGGCGCGTCGGTGTACATCGACGGACTGCTGAAGGCCGGCATCACCTTCCGCTGCACGCTTATCCAGCACCGAGTCCTACCGCTTCCAGGCCACCCAGGAAACCCTCTTCCTTCCCGACCTCGAAGTAACCACACCGCCCTCCTGACCAGGGATGACGCATTGATCGCTTGAGCCCGCCTTCGTTCGCCGACACACGGACATGTGGCGGAGAGTACTCGGCACGACTCATCCCGCCTCACAGTAAGCAACTCTAGTTGACTATGGAGATTAGTCAACTAGAGTTGCTTGTATGCCTGCCGTTGAAAGCCCCATACCGCAAGAGCCTGCTGACGCCTTGGCAGCTGTCGCGGCGCTACGGCACCTTGCCGATCAGTTGGAGGACGCTGCGGTCGAGCAAGCCATGCGGGCAGGCTGGGGCTGGCCGCAGGTCGCCGAGGCGCTCGGTGTGACGCGCCAAGCCGTCCACAAGAAGCACGCCAAGCGGCTCATGGGGGCTCCCCCAGAAGTGTGGACACCAGTGCTATGCGGCGAGTGCCAGCATAATTGATCGTTGTTCGAACTCGATCGGGCTGAGGTAGTTCAGA
>NZ_JBVHLF010000209.1:0-3605 GCF_055559155.1 Kitasatospora sp. NPDC024654 | reverse complement strand
CTCGGCAGCGGCGGGGTCTCGGACACGAGCCCCAATGATCAACCAATAGGACGCCAAGATCAACTCAGCGCGCCAGGAGCACCAAACCAGTCACGTTCCTTCTTGCGTTCACGTAGCCCTGCCACACTTCGATCATATTCGGACTGAGTTCAGAATCAAACTCGGTCTGACTTTTTCTCGAGGAGGTCCGGGTACGAGGCTGAAGGCCCCGCGATGGCGCTGGTTCGGCGGCTGGCAGCGGTCAGCAGGAGCTTCTTGCGCAGGAGCGGGAACCCGACCCGCGCCCGAGTAAGGCCCGTTGCGGAATGGTCTCGGGACTGGCCGCGCGCGTGCTTGCGGACCGTGTTGCGGCTGAGACCAAGGCGATGAGCGACCTCGCGCAGGCTCAGGTCCTCCTCGACCTGGGCACGGACGGCGGCGTGGGTGTCGCGGGGCCGGTCGAGGAACTTTCCCGCCGGGTAGGGCTCGGGCAGACCCTCGTCGACCGTGACCATCTCGGTGGATGCGAGCTCCGGTTCGGGTGGCTCAGGTTCCGGTTCGGGGTGGACCAGGTCACGCAGCAAGGCGCGGTGGCGGGAGACGAGGCGCTCGACGGCTTCGGCCAGGTTGTGCCAGACCTGCCATTTGTCCGCGCGGTGCTGGGCGTTCCCGATCGCGTACCCGCCGAAAGCCGCTGGAACTCCTCAGGCGGATGGTGTCCGGGTCGCGGCCGGTGCGATCTGCATGAGCGCGGTGACGCGCACGCCGTGCGGGCCGCGGGCGAGTGCGAGGCCTTTGCCGTAGGCATTGAGGGCGGCTTCGCCGGCGCCGTCCTGGAACGCCCCGACGCGCACAGGGGGTCGGGCTCCGCAACGCCGATCTCCGTGACCGGCCCTGTGCCGGCGACTGCATGACCCGTCGGGTGGCCCATCGGCGGCCATCACTCACCGTCACCATGGTTCTCTGTCACTCCGATGGAGAGGCGCGCCGGACAGCCTTCCGGCGCGTGCCCCTCGTCCCGCCTCATCCCGTCTTGTCCCATATGTGCGCGAGTGTGCGCGATTGGGCAAAGTGAATTGGGTGACACACGAGCCGGGCGGCGAGGAGCGGCAGTGCCTGAGCAGGGTCAGCTGGGCGACGGGGCCGGGGCCGGTCAGAATGGAGTGGACTGGTCCGGGGCCTGGGTCGAAGGGGCCCCGATGGAGTCCGGACGGTCCGCCGAGGACGGCGTCGGCGCGCGGCTGGGTCGCCCCAGGCCGCCGGCTGGCGGGGAGACCGTCCCCGTTCTCGGCCAGGCCCCTACCGGTGACGTTCCGTGGAGGGACCGGATGCGGATCCTGCTGCGCACGCCGATGGTCGAACGCCCGGCGTTCGAATGCGGTCCACGTGAGAACGAGTCCGAACCGGGCAACGTGGCGCGGATCCTGGATCTCACCCTGCGCATCGGCGAGTTGCTGCTCGCCAGCGGAGAGGCCGCCGAAGACGTCGAGGCCGCGATGCTCGGTGTCGCCCGCGCCTACCGGCTGTGCCGATGCGAGCCGGGGGTCACCTTCACGCTGATAGCGATCTCGTACCAGCCTTCGCTGGTGGATCCGCCGATCACCGCTGAGCGGACGGTCCGCCGCCGTTCCTGCGACTACACCCGGCTGGCCGCCGTCTACCGCCTGGCCTCGGACATCGTGGCCGGGCAGGTAGCGGTCGACGACGCCTACCACAGGCTGGCCGAGATGCGCCGCAGCCTGCATCGCTACCCGGTGTGGCTGCTCGCCTTCGCCTCGGGCCTGCTGGCGGGGGCTGCCACCTTTCTGGTCGGCGCCAGGGCCGACGGCAAGGCCTGGTTCGTCTTCGCCAGCGCCTTCACCGCCGCCGGCGCCGGGGACCGGCTGGCCGCGTTGGTCGGCCGTCGCGGCCTGCCCGAGTTCTACCAGTTCGTGATCGCCGCGATGCCCGCCGCGTTGGTGGGCATACTGCTCTCGTTCAACGAACTGCACCTGCGCGGTTCGCTGGTGGTAACCGGCGGACTGTTCGCCCTGTTGCCCGGGCGTCCGATGGTCGCCGCGGTGCAGGACGGGCTGACGGGCTTCTACCTCACCGCCGCCGCGCGTCTGCTCGAAGTGCTGTACCTGGTGGCGGGCATCGTGATCGGCGTCATGCTGGTGCTCTACGTGGGTGTCAACAGCAGGGCGAACCTGAAACCGTACGAGAACATGGGTGGCACCGGGAACCCGCCACTCCAACTGACGGCCGCGATGCTGCTGACCCTCGGCTTCGCGATGCTGCTGCAGACCGACCGGCGAACCGTGCCGCTGGTCGTGCTCAACAGCGCTATCGGGTGGACCACCTACGGCGTGCTGGTCAACGCCCACGTCGAGACGATTCTGGCCACCGGGCTGGCGGCCGGACTGGTCGGCCTCTTTGGCCAGCTGATGGCCCGTCATCGACGGACCTCCGCGCTGCCCCACGTCACCGCCGCGATAGGGCCGTTGATGCCGGGCTCCATGCTCTACTTCGGCATGCTGTCGTTCGCCCAACGCCAGCCCGAAGCGGGTCTGGACTACATCGGTCACGCGGGAGCCATGGCCATGGCTCTTGCCATCGGCGTGAATCTCGGTGGAGAGATGGCCCATCTGTTCATGCGCATGCCTGGCGCGACCGGTCGTCTTGCCTTGCCGCCGACCTTCCCCCGGCACGCGGCCAAGCGTAGAAAGAGGCGCGGCAGGTAGGTGCGGCGGGCGACCGTCCGGGGCCTGCGAGTGATTCAGGGAGGTCCGAGCGGGACGGCAGACCGGGCCTCGCGCACGCGCTGAGAACCCGTCGCCAGGGCGTCTGTGCGGGACCAGATCCGGCGTCAGATCCGGCGCTGTGCCCAGAGGCGCTCCGCCGCCGGTGTTGGTCCCGGGCCGGCTGTTGTCGGCTGGCGGGTATCCGGGCAGACCGTGGAAGGCTTGGTCGATGGCGCTGCCGGCCTCGGCGAACGAGTCCTCCACAGTGCCGGCGAGTACGGCAGCGCCAGCGTCGACCTATTCCTGGGCGGTGGGGCGAACGACGATGTCACCTACATCGACGGTGTCCGGCTGCTCGATGGCGGAGGCGATGGCGTGAGCCACCGCCTCCGGCGGAAGAGCCATCTCCATCATCCTGTCGGTCTGGGCCTTCGCAGCCGGCTCCATGCGCTCTGTGCAGTCCGTGCGGACGGCGTCGGGTGAGACTACGGTCACGCGCGGGCCGGGACCGGCCTCCTGGCGCAGGCCCTCGGAGGTTGTGCGCACGGCGTTCTTCGTGCCGGCGAACACCGACCGGGGCGGCACGGTGCGCAGTCCTGCGGTGGACACGGTGTTGACGAAGTACCCGGAACCCTGCCCCCCCGGAAGACGGGAAGAGCTGCGGTGTGCTTCCCCTCGTAGCGTGGTGTCGTGACCCGATAAGGAGTTGAGGGTGGGGAAGCGACGTACGTACGACGCCGAGTTGCGGGATGGGGCCGTGCGGATCGTGCTGGAGACCGGGAAGCCGGCCGCGCGGGTGGCTCGGGATCTGGGGGTGCACGAGGCCACACTGCGGAACTGGGTGCACGCCGCCCGGCGAGCCTCGGAGAGCGGGACGGGGCCGCTGCGGGAGTCCGAACGGCA
>NZ_JBVHLF010000208.1:0-3702 GCF_055559155.1 Kitasatospora sp. NPDC024654 | reverse complement strand
ACCGCAGACACCCGCCCACGGCCAGCGCGAGCATCCCGGAGAACCGTCACGCCAGCCCCTCCGACCTGCACGTTCGAAGATGGCGAAGGCTCATTAGAGCGTCCGCCAGTAGGCGTTGAGCTGGGCTATCGGATGCGGGGGCTGGGCGGGCGGGTGTCTTGCCGGTGGGTATACCAGGCTCGGATCAGGCTACGGACGGTGATGACGGCCGTGCCTCAGGTGGAGGACCGCATCGCCGCCGCTCGGCGGGGCCGTGCCGCTCTGCCTCAACGCGACGATGAGTCCGAGGAACTGCATAAGCGGGGCCAGGCCCGAGCCGTCGGGCGGCGCGCGGAGGCGGGCCTGGTGGCATTGCTACGCATCGTTCAGCGGCCCATGGCGGAGTCCACCCGGCTACTTGCAGGGCTGCCAGGCGCGCCCGGCAGCTGCGCGGGGCGAACTCGGGGGAGGCGTCGGCCGTGTTGGTGACGGACGCGACCAGGTCGCTCATCTTCAGCGGTGGCTCCGCCGCGTGAGTGGCTGCTGGGGGCCCCAGCGGCACCCTCGGGAGAGGGGCACCCGTTGGTGAGCCGCGGGGAAGCCCACGGGCGACTTGTCCTAGCTGTCACGGACGGCCCCAGGCCGGTGGCTTCGGGGACCATCCGGGGGTTGCCCTCCTATCGGGACCGGTCTTCGAGTCTCAAGTCCGGATGGCAAGGGCGAGGACGGTATCGATTGCAACTTCGAAGGGGCGCGTACTCCGTTGTACCTGGGCGAGTAGCAGTCCGCCTTGCAGGGTGGCGAGCATCGTGGTGGCGAGGGCGTCCGGGTCGATGCCGGGTGCGAGCTTCCCGTCGGCGTGAAGCGACGTGAGTCCTTCGCTGATGGCAGCTGACCATCGCTCGAATCCGGCGGCGATGAGGGCTCGGGCCTCGGGGTCGCTCTCGGCGAGTTGGCCGCCGAGCGAACCGAGTGGGCAGCCGCCCTTTGCCTGGCCGTGCTTCACCCCGGCGATCAGCATGTCCCGCCAGGCTGCGACTCCGTCTTCACTGCTGAGCGCCTGCCGATTGTGATTGACGAGGGTGTCGGCTTGGTAGTCGATGACCGCCTGCAGGAGCTCGTTCTTGTCGGGAAAGTAGTGGTAGAGCTGCGAGCCGCTGACCTCCGCTGCCCCCTTGACGTCTTCCAGGGTGGTACCCGCGACTCCGCGCTCGTGGATCAAGGCCGCAGCCCCCTCCACGATTCGGCCCCGGACGCGCTCGCCCTTCGCGGTGAGCCGCGGCCGATCGTTCGTCTTGTTCGCCATGCACCCATGGTAGCGATTCTGAGTTTGACAGCCCAGTCTGACCCGGGTCAGACTGAGCTGCACAACCCACTTTGAGGGCCGCGTGACTCGTCAACGCAGCACCGGCCCCGCGAATCAGCATGAGCCGTCCAACCTGAACAGCCCCGCAGAAGATGAGAGGCAATCCCGATGAGTACACTCCCGGGAAAGACCGTGATGATTACGGGCGCCAACGTCGGGATCGGCAAGGACGTTGCCCGGCAACTGGCTCTGCGACCGGAGACGGCCCGCATCTACCTGGCCTGCCGCAACCCAGACCGGGCGACAACGGCGAAGGCCGAGCTCGAAGCCGTCACCGGGCGGCGCATCTTCGACATCGTCGTCATGGATGTCGCCGATCTGGGCTCGGTGCGAGCCGGCCTTGCCGCCGTCGACGGAACCGTCGACGCGTTGGTCATGAACGCCGGCGTCATCGGCCCGCGGTCGATGGAGTTGACCGCTGACGGGGTCACCAATGTCTTCGCGACGAATGTTCTCGGCCACGTCGTCCTCCTCGAAGGACTCCTGGCCGAGGGGCGGCTCGGCGAGGTCGCGGTCCTCGCCGGGAGCGAAGCAGCCAGGGGACTTCCGATGCTGCAGATGAAGCGGCCGTCCTTCGCCTCAACCTCTGCCGATGAACTCGCCACCGTCATCGACGGCAGGTACTTCGCCGACGGAAAGACCGACTTCAACCTCGCCTTCGGACAGGCCAAGTACATCGGGGCCCTATGGATGGCCTACCTGGCCCGCCAGCACCCCGACCGCCGCTTCATCACCGTGAGCCCCGGCGCCACCACCGGCACCCAAGCCTCCAACGACATCGCCCTACCGCTGCGTCTGGCGTCCAAGTACGTCCTGCCCGCCCTGGGGATCTCCCACAAGCTCGAGGTCGGCGCGAAACGACTGGTCGACGGCGTCACCGACCCGACCCTGTCCAGCGGCGTGTTCTACGCCAGCGCGGCCAACAAGCTGAAGGGCCCCCTGGTCGACCAAGCGGATATCTTCCCCGACTTGGCCAACCCGTCGTTTCAGGACCACGCCAACGAGGCCATCCACCGCTTCATCGTGTAGAGCGTCGGCCAGTAGGCCAGTAGGCCAGTAGGCCAGAACGGAGAGGATGGCACGACGGAGACGGGTTTGATGATCATGGAGTTGCCTACGCTATGTGACCATCTGGGGGGTTCGTGTCCGTCGTGCCCGCGTCCATCATCGACCCGATCCGTGAGGAGTTCCTGGGGCTGATCCCTGCCCGGCCCGATTCGCACCCGCTGGGGTGCCACAACCCGCGGATCGCGGACGCGGTCGTGTTCGACCGGCTTGTCCTGGCGTTGGTCTCGGGGATGGGCTACGAGCGGGTCGCTGACCGGGCCTGTTCGGCGACCACGATCCGCCGGCGGCGGGACGAGTGGATCGAGGCCGGTGTCATCGGCCACCTGCTTCTCGCGGTGCTGCGAGCGTACGACCAGATGGTGGGCCTGGAACTCGAGGATCTGGCCGCGGACGGGTGCATCACCAAGGCACCCTCGGGCGGCCAGTGCGCGGGGAAGTCTCCGGTGGACCGGGGCAAGCAGGGCACGAAGCGGTCCCAGCTGACCGACGGTTACGGGATACCCGTGGTCACGGTGCCCGCCGCCGCGAACATTCGCGACCACACGCTGCTCCCCGAAACCCTCGACGAGTTCACCGAGTTGACAGAACGTCTAGACCACGCACCGCAGAACCCGGCGCTAAGCCTGGATGCCGGCTACGACTACCAGCCCGTCAACACCGCCCTGGCCGAACGCGAGATCAGGCCACGAATCAGCAAGCGCGGCACGAAGATCGTGTCCCGCCTCGTGGTGTAGCCGATCAAGGTGACAAAAGCGCAGTTCACGACCGGAATCCCGGCTTCGAGGAGCCCCCGCCTGGCTTGACGGGCCGTCAGCCTGTGGGCTTCGGTCCGGGCGCGCTGTCCGGCTTCTCGTTAGCCGAGCATCCGTGAAGATCTCAAGCAAGATCGGCTACACCACAAGGCGGGACACGACCGGCACGAAGACGCCGATCCAGACCGACGGCCGCTGGGTGGTCGAGCGCACAAGCTCGTGGATGAACAACTTCGGCAAGCTTCGCCGCAACACCGAGCGGCGACGCGCATGCACCGAGTTCTTCCTTGCTCTGGCCACGGCCATCATCACCGTCCGTAGCCTGATCCGACGAGCCTGGTACACCCACCGGTGGGACACCCGCCCGCGCAGCCCCCGCATCCGATAGCCCAGGTCAACGCCTACTGGCGGACGCTCTTAGTAGGGCTTTGTTAGGTCCTGTGGTGGGGTTCGGGGGCGGGTGAGGGTTGGCCGCATATCGAGCAGGCGCCGGTCCAGGTTGCCAGGAGGGCCTGGAGTTCGCGGAGGACCGCGTAC
>NZ_JBVHLF010000207.1:0-3740 GCF_055559155.1 Kitasatospora sp. NPDC024654 | reverse complement strand
CTTCAGTCCGAGGGCGCCGTCCGGTCTCCCGGCAGCTGCGCACCTGTGAAGCTTTGAGGCAAGATCGGCTACACCACTCGGCGGGACACGACCTGCAACGCAGGGGCCGTCACGAACGCAACCACTTAGCTTCCTCAGTCTCTGCCGAGATGGTCCGCTGACTCAAAGCAGAATCACCTCCGAGCCCCCTCCAAGATCGCGATTCTCCGCAAGGTCGAGTGGTAGTACACCCTGGGGAATTGCGTGACGGTCAGACAAGAGACGGACGACCATGAGTCGCAGATCGCTTCGAAGTTCTCGCTTGAAGGTCATCACCGGAGTATCGGTGGGCGTACTTGCCGCAGCCGTCAGCTTCCTGTCAGCAACGTCCGCAACCGCCGATGCGGCCCAAAAGTCAGGTGCCAGTCACAATCATGGGCTGCCAGGCCCTAACGGGGCCATGAGTGATGCCTTCGACGCGCGGAGCAGAGGCGCATACTCTTCTGCTAGACAGCAGGCTTCCAGAAGGGACGACGCTGAAGACTCTGGCGCCCCCTGCCGCCACAACTACGAATCCCACTCCGATCACTGTCGTGGTCCGCAGGGTCCGCAGGGGTCGACCGGCGCCCAGGGTGTTCAGGGCCCGCAGGGCTTTCAAGGCACAGCCGGTGCCCAGGGCTCGACCGGTGCGCAGGGCACCCAGGGCTTTCAGGGCTCGACCGGGCCCCAGGGTGGCAGTGGCGCGCAGGGCACGGCCGGTGTCCAGGGCTCGACCGGTGCGCAGGGCACCCAGGGCTTTCAGGGCTCGACCGGGCCCCAGGGCGTTCAAGGGTCGGCTGGAGTTGCGGGTCCGCAGGGCTTTCAGGGTGGCAGTGGCGCGCAGGGATCGGCCGGCTCGCAGGGGTTCCAGGGGTCGTCCGGGGCGCAGGGCTTTCAGGGGTCGGCCGGGCCCCAGGGTGACAGCGGTGCGCAGGGTTCGTCTGGCCTGCAGGGTGTTGGGGGGCCAGCCGGGTCTCAGGGCCCCGCGGGCACGCAGGGTGTTCAAGGGCCGGCTGGGGTCGCGGGTCCGCAGGGTTTCCAAGGCGATATGGGAGCGCAGGGCTCGGCCGGAGTGCAGGGTTTCCAGGGTGTGACCGGAGTCGCGGGCCCGCAGGGCGTCCAGGGCCCGGCCGGGTCCCAGGGTTTTCAGGGTGACAGTGGCGCGCAGGGTGTCCAGGGGTCGGTTGGAGTCGCGGGCCCGCAGGGTGTCCAGGGTTCGTCCGGCGCGCAGGGTTCGTCGGGTGCGCAGGGTGTCGATGGCGCGACCGGCGCCCAGGGATCCACCGGAGCGCAGGGCTCGGCCGGTGCGCAGGGTTTCCAGGGTGTGACCGGTGCCCAGGGATCCCCGGGCGTGCAGGGTCCGCAGGGCGTCGAGGGCACTGGTGCCCAGGGATCTACCGGCGCGCAGGGCCCGCAGGGCGTGCAGGGCTCTAGCGGTGGGCCCCAGGGGCCGCAGGGTCCACAGGGCTCCAGCGGAGGACCTCAGGGTCCGCAGGGTTTCCAAGGCGATATGGGAGCGCAGGGCTCGGCCGGAGTGCAGGGTTTCCAGGGTGTGACCGGAGTCGCGGGCCCGCAGGGCGTCCAGGGCCCGGCCGGGTCCCAGGGTTTTCAGGGTGACAGTGGCGCGCAGGGTGTCCAGGGGTCGGTTGGAGTCGCGGGCCCGCAGGGTGTCCAGGGTTCGTCCGGCGCGCAGGGTTCGTCGGGTGCGCAGGGTGTCGATGGCGCGACCGGCGCCCAGGGATCCACCGGAGCGCAGGGCTCGGCCGGAGTGCAGGGTTTCCAGGGTGTGACCGGAGTCGCGGGCCCGCAGGGCGTCCAGGGGTCGGCCGGGTCCCAGGGTTTTCAGGGTGACAGTGGCGCGCAGGGTGTCCAGGGGTCGGTTGGAGTCGCGGGCCCGCAGGGTTTCCAGGGTTCGTCCGGCGCGCAGGGTGCGCAGGGCGTCGATGGCGCGACCGGCACACAGGGATCCATCGGAGCGCAAGGCCCGGCGGGCGTTTCGGGTCCACAGGGTGTCCAGGGTGCGTCTGGGGCCCAGGGCTCGACCGGCGTCCAGGGCTCGACCGGCGTCCAGGGTGACAGTGGCGCGCAGGGCGCGCAGGGTGTCCAGGGGTCGGTTGGAGTCGCGGGCCCGCAGGGTGTCCAGGGTTTGTCCGGCGCGCAGGGTTCGTCGGGTGCGCAGGGCGTTGAGGGCACCACTGGCGCCCAGGGCACCACCGGAGCGCAGGGCGCCCAGGGTGTCCAGGGCTCGACCGGCGCACAGGGCACCACCGGTGCCCAAGGCTCCACCGGAGCCCAAGGCACCCAAGGCTTCCAAGGCTCAACTGGCGCCCAGGGCGGCACTGGAGCGCAGGGCGCCCAGGGTTTCCAGGGCACTCAGGGGGTGACCGGCACCACTGGTCCGCAGGGCGGCACTGGAGCGCAGGGCGCCCAGGGTTTCCAGGGTTTCCAGGGGGTGACCGGCACCACTGGTCCGCAGGGCGACGCCGGAGCCCAGGGCGCCCAGGGTTTCCAGGGTTTCCAGGGCACTCAGGGGGTGACCGGCACCACTGGTCCGCAGGGCGACGCCGGAGCCCAGGGCGCCCAGGGTTTCCAGGGCACCACCGGAGCCCAGGGCGCCCAGGGTTTCCAAGGCACCACCGGAGCGCAGGGCGCCCAGGGTTTCCAGGGCACCACCGGAGCGCAGGGCGCCCAGGGTTTCCAGGGCACCACCGGAGCGCAGGGCTCCCAGGGCTCCCAGGGAGCGCTAAGCAGCACCTCCGTCATCACCGGAAGCACCGTGGTGGTAACTTGATCATCACTCTGGGGCTTTCGTGAGCACCGGGGTTCCCGCAGGTCGTCGCTGGGGGTCTACCAGGCCACGCCCAGGGCCTCCAGCTGCCCGCGCTGCTCCTCGCTGAGCTTGTCGCGGCGGGCCTTCTGGTTGTTGAGCCAGGTGCCCAGCGACAGCCCCTCGGTGGTCTTGTGGGTGCGCGGGACCTTCGCGTGTCCCTCCCGCTCGACGAACGCGACCAGCGCCGCCAGGTGCTGCTGGAACCGGTCTGCCCGCGAGACCTTCGGCTTCGCCGCGGCCGCCGCCCGCGCGGCCGCCAGCTCCTGGTCCTCCTCGATCCCGATCGCCGCCAGCAGGTCCCGCTGCTCCTGGTCGAGTACGGCCCAGCCGGCCCGTTGGGTGCGCACCCACCGGCCGAGCTGCTCGCCCTCGAACGTCGTCTCCAGCGGCATGGCGGCCCAGTCGACCCGGCCGTCCGATTCCAGCCACCACACCCTTGCGACGGAGTAGGTGCGCTGCCAGGTGATCGGCCAGGCCGGGCACCACCACGGGTCGATCTCCTCCAACGCGGCCCGGCGCTCCGGATCCAGCGCACCGGGCTCTCCCGCCGGCACCTCGGCCGTAGCCCGCAGCCCGGCGAGCCAGGCCCCGATCGCGTACCCGCCGATGGCGGCCCGCGCGGGCGCGGCCAGGGAGCCGCCGTGCTCCTTCGCCCACACCCGCGCCCAGTCCAGACCGGCGTCGAACCGCGCATCGCTGACGGACCAGATCATCCCGAGCTGCTCCAGCATCTCGACACGGTGTCGCGGCAATTCGCCGTTCGCGTACTCCACCCGGCGCTGTGTCAGCCTCGGGTATTCAGCGGGAGTGGTGAGCTGAGCCTGAATCAGTAGAAGGTGCCCTGTGACCTGCAAGGATGTGAGTGTCGAGTTCATATCCAGCGCGCGGGTAA
>NZ_JBVHLF010000206.1:0-3868 GCF_055559155.1 Kitasatospora sp. NPDC024654 | reverse complement strand
CGCCCGTCGAGTACGAGACCAACTACTACCTGGCAACCACAAAACCCCTGGTCACAGCCATCATCTGAGCTCTCTACCGAACCCGGGGCGGTTCACTGCTGACCTGCGAAGCCCTCGGGGCTTGCTTGAGCCGGATGCGGTTAACGCCGCACGTCCGGTTCTGAGGGGGCCGGGTCACGGCAACGTGACCCGGCTACCCGACCACTGAGCCGGGTGACTTGCCGATCGTTCAGGGTGAACGGACTTCCGTATACGACAGCGGGTAGAAGACGTGGGTGAGCAGCACGCCGTACGGCTTCGACGCGGCCAAGCTCCGGGCCGCCCGCGCCGCCGCTGGTGCGTCGGTCGCGCGGATCGCCCGCGAGATGGGGGTGACGGAGCGCGCGGTGAGCCTCTATCTGGCGGGGACGCGCGTTCCGAGGCCGGAGTTGTTGCCGCGGCTGGCGGCCGCCGTCGGTGTCGCGCCAGCCGATCTGTGCACGGTCGAGCACGAGCGGCTGGTTCACCTTCGGGTGTTCACTGGGCGCAGCCGCGCTCAGATGGCGACGGCGCTGGGCATGGCCGAGGAGACCTATCGGCTGGTGGAGACCACCGGGCATCGTGGCCGGGCGGCCACCAGCCGGTACGACGGCCGGTTGGGCCGGTACATCACCTGGGATGAGTGGGCTCCGCCTGTGTACGGCGTCAGCGCCGAACGGCTCGCTCAGGCTGAGCAGCGCACCCGGGAGGCGTGGCAGGAGCTGCGGGCTGAACGGCGACGGCTGTGGCTGGAACACCTCGATCAGGTCGAGCAGGACAGGCTCGCAGAGCTCGGCCGGCAGGGGCGCCGAGCCCGCGGTGGGCGCGGGTGAGCGGCGCCGACTCGCGGGGGTCAGCACCAGAACTCGGCGTCGTCCAGGACACCGCCCTCAGGCTCGTCGGGTTCCTGGGCGGCGTGTTCGTCGGGCCAGGTGCCGAACGGCCCGGGCAGGCCGGGCTGCTCGGCACCGAGCTGGAGGGCGCCGCCCTTGAGCCAGGTAGACCCGGTCAAGCACCAGCAGGTCGCCGACGGGCATGTCGATGGCCTTCTGGAACTTCTCGTTGTAGTCGTTGCCGTCCAGGACGGCCTCGGCGATGCTGAGCAGTTCCCCGGACTCGCTGTCCGCGGCCATCAGCCGGCTGTGCCCGGTGCAGGCCCGCAGCCGGTAGAGCGTCAGCTCCCCGACCTGGGGCCCGTCCTCGTCGTCGCCCGGTTCGGTGATGCAGACCGTCCATCGTTCCGCTGTGTCGCTGTAGGGATCGGCGGTGCCGAACTGGGAGTGCTGGAAGGTCAGGTTCAACATCCCCGGGTTGCTGGGCAGCTCACGGGGGGATCGGCGCGCAGTCATGCCCGGTCAAGGAGCAAGGGCCGCTGGAGGTTCGAGGCGCCGTCTCGGGGCTCAGGCGGGCTCGGCCAGGCGCGGTTGGTCGGGATCGCTCCAGTCCACGGTGCGGACCGTGTCGCGGGCCCAGGCGCGCCACCCATGCAGGCCGGAATCGAAGCACCCGGTGAGGTCGACCGTCTGGATCCGGATGGGTCGGCCGTCGGCGTCTTCCTCCAGGACCGAGGTGACCGGGAAGCCGGCGATGACGGCGTAGCCCCGGTGCGCGACGTGCTTCGTCCAGTCCGCGGGGACGTCCATCTGGAAGTAGGGGGCCGTGCCGTGCTCGGACTTCCAGGTGAAGATCACCTTCGGTTCGGCGAAGGCGGGGTGGGTGACGACATCGGTCGGCGGGACGGGCGGGACGGCGCGCGGGTTGTGCCCCGGCAGCGTGGAGCCTCGGTACAGGCGGGCGTTGATCGCGTCCATGCCCGACTCGCGCATCTGTGCGTGGTTGGCTTCGAACAGTGCCAGGATCCGGGCGCTGACCGCTTCGCCGATCGCCCGGCGGGCTTGCTCCACCCTCATGACCACTCCCATGCCAGCCCCTCCGGCAGCGCTCTCTCGGGCGCCGGTCGTGGCGCCCGGCCGAGCCACTGTAGGGACCGCATGACGGGGGCCGCAGGGAATCCGCGGGCCCTGGTCTCGAACGGGTGGTGTCTACCCGATGCTGGCACCGAGCAGCCTGTCCCGACCCATACTGCGGTCCATGAGTGACGTGGAGAGCGAACTCGACGAGCTGCTGCGCGAGCTGGACTCGTCGCCGCGCTGGGCGTCCTCCCCCCGCCGTTGGGTTGACGATCCGGCACTGCTGCAGGTCGTTCTGGAGGCGGCCAAGCGGGCCCGCACGGCACGAGAGCAGCTCGACGCTCTCATCGAGGCCTGCACCGAACCGCCGGACCTCGTCAGCTGGCGGGCCATGACGATGGGCGCGTGGCTACTTCAGGGCGAATCCGCCGAGCGCCGCGATGCCGAGCGTCGGCAGTCGGCGGAGCAGCTCGTACGCCAACGCGCAGCCCAGCGGCGCGCGGCGCTGGACCTGGTCGCGCAGTTCGCCGATGACCAGCGCACGCAGCTCGCCGCGCAGGAGGAGCGCGCCCTGGGCGAGGTCGCGGCCGGCCCACCGAAGGAGCGGGACGGCGGCTGGTGGCCCCGGCTGGGCTGACGCGGCCGGCTCGGAGCGGGCTTCCGTGGTGAGCCGGTCCCCTTACCCGCGACGACCACGTCGCGGCGGAGGTCCGAGCCATGGCGGTGGCGGCCCGAGACCCGGCGGGTGGGCCGGGATCAGTCACCGGCCTGAGCCATGCCGATCAGGCGGAGGAAGAAAGGGGTGAGCATGAACGACACGACCAGTGCGGACACCGCCCAGAAGGTCGCGATCATCACCGGTGCCAACGGGGGCATCGGCTCCGCCATCGTCACCGCCTACCGCAGCGAACAGTTGCGCTACGAGAGAGCGATATACCAGAGACGCGGATCGGGCTTCCATGTCCCGCGCATCCCGGGCAGGTAGAGTCGGCGGGGTGTGGCCGCGGCCTCGGCATTCACTCCGAATCGCCGGCGCGCGTACTTGACGGCCAGTGCGCGGGCGACCAGTCCCCCTCCGGGTCGGTAGTTTGCCCTACCTCGATCAGGTGGCCGTCAGGATCGCGGATGTAGCAGCGGATCTCGTACTGGTGCTGTTTCGGCGGCGTCAGGAACTGGGCACCCCGGCTGCTCCACTCCGTGTACAAGGCGTTGATGTCTTTGACCCGGATATTGAGGAAACTGCTGACCTGGTCGGGATCGCGCGGGGTCGCAAGGGTGACCGACGGCTTGTCGTCGGTCGGGCCTCCACCGACATTGATGATGATCCAGCTGTTGGCTAGTGCGACATAGGTCAGCCCTCCGGGGCCAGAGTAGGCCACCCGGCCGCCGAGTACTTCGGTGTAGAAGCGCCGAGAGCGCTCGACATCGTCCGAGACGATGAAGTGGGCCAGCACAATTCCTTCTGGCGGTGGTGGGAGCTCGGCCATCTGGTACCTCCACACGTCGGTCTCATACCCCCCGCTTACGACAAGTCCTGCAGGCGGCGTCGCCATGATCGGAATGATCGGAATTCAGCGTTGGTGGAAGCGTGCCCCTCGAAGTAGCCAAAAACTCACGGAATCACCCTCCTGGCGGAATCGCGGGCCGCCGCCGCAAGTCACCGAACGCCGGCACTGGGTGGACGCCGGAGAGGTGGCGGGAGGCGATCTCAAGGAGGGCGGCGGCCAGGTCGGTGAGTGCACGGGGCAGCGGATGTCGTCGGTGAACAGGGCGCCGCTGCGGGTGCCGGCGGCGAGGTCGTGCACCAGGGCGACGTGCGGGGAGCGACGGTCGCCGATGATCAGCGAGCCTTCGCCATCTTCGAACGTGCAGGTCGGAGGGGCTGGCGTGACGGTTCTCCGGGATGCTCGCGCTGGCCGTGGGCGGGTGTCTGCGGTCTT
>NZ_JBVHLF010000205.1:0-3880 GCF_055559155.1 Kitasatospora sp. NPDC024654 | reverse complement strand
CGGCCCCATCCCGGAACTCGGCGTCGTACGTACGTCGCTTCCCCACCCTCAACTCCTTATCGGGTCACGACTCCACGCTACGAGGGGAAGCACACCCTCAGCCTTCCCAGGAATCGAGGGAGACGCTGGGCTCATTGCTGAGGTAGCCGTGCAACGCCGTGGCCGTGGTGGGAACGAATTCCGCGGGGACGGCGTCAGCGCTCACCCAGGCAACTTCTGAGTGCTTGTCCGGCTCCACGTTCGTAAGATCACCCGACCAGCGGTGTGCGGCGAACACCACGGTCAGGAAGCCGTTGGGCGCTTCGACTCCTCGGGCCCCGTGGATGACATGGACCAAGCGCAGGGCCTCTGGCTCCACGAGGAGGCCGGTTTCTTCGTTCAGCTCGCGGACGGCCGTCTCGGTGATGGGTTCGCCGGGCTGGCTCTTGTCGACGGGGAGGTGACTCGCGTGCGCGGTGTTCCAGGTCGTCGCTCCCGGGACTCCGCGTCTACCGTAGGTCACCAGGTAGGGACGGATTGAGGAGATCGCCTTTCTGGTGCGGTCGGAGGTCATGCCGTTCATGAGGTCGAGTGCGCGGCCCCACGTGGCGACTGCCTCGTCTGCTCGGGCTTGGGCGGACAGCCTGTCGCCAAGGTCGGCATAGGGGAGGGCGTGGACCCGCTTGTACTTCTCCGGATCCCAGCGGATCAGCGTGGCCCTGTGCTGCCGCTCGGTGCCTGCGTGGTCGCCGAGATCGGTGAGGGTGCGGGCGGTGTGGCTGGCGACGGTGCCGGCCGCTGGGCACGGGCAGACGAGCACCGTGGGACGCAGCCCCCTTCCCTGTGGCCTGAAGTCCGGGGAGGGGGCTGCTGTTCCGGCATTGTCGAGGTGGGCACCTGGGGAGCTTCATGGGCTGACGCCTGCGGTGGCCAGCGAATAGCGCAAAGCCAGAGGCTGGGCGCGGTGATCAGTTCGTGCTCTGCGTCACCGATCTGCGGCGTAGCGCGATAGCACCGAGGGTGACTCCGCCCAGGAGCAGGGCCGTGCCGTTGGCCAGGTCGATCCCGGAGGCGCTGAAACCGCTCGCGACTGTGTGGGTGTCGGCGGGTGATTGCGCGACATCCCCCGGGTCCTTCACGTGGTCGCTCTTCCCGCCACTTCGGGTGAAAGCGCCGTCGAGCCCGCGACCCATACCCGGCGAGGAGGGCGTGCGTGCGGCCATGCCACCACCGCCCGTGTGGACGCCGCCGTGCGGATGTTTCCACTCACCTCCGCCGATGTGATCCGAGGATGGCCTTGCCGCACTCGTCTCATGCCCCCCGTGGGAACCCTGCGACGGCTCCGAGCCATGTGCCGCAGTGTGATCGGGTGCTCCCTGCTGTTGCTTCTCGACGTTGATCTCAACCTGGACATGTGCGTCCTGTACCGGCTTCACCACCACCTGCTGACCTGTGTTGGTCTGGCCCTGGCCGCTTCCGGGCTCGCTGGCGTGGCTACCCGGGGGGCCGTCGTGGTGCCACACGAAGTGGTAACTGTATTGCCACTCACCCGGCTTCCCGCCGTGGTCATCGTGGTGGGGTCCGCTCGGCATTCCGTTGTGGTCACGCTCGTCGAGCTGGCCGCCGTGGTCATCGTGGTGGGGTCCGCTCGGCATTCCGTTGTGGTCACGCTCGTCGAGCTGGCCGCCGTGGTCATCGTGGTGGGGTCCGCTCGGCATTCCGTTGTGGTCACGCTCGTCGAGCTGGCCGCCGTGGTCATCGTGGTGGGGTCCACTCGGCACTTCGCCCTGGTCATGCCCATCAAGCTGGCCGCCGTGGTCACCGGCCCCGGGCCCATCGCCGGCACCATTCGTCGGGGCCTTCGACTCGGGCGCTGTGGGCCGCTCCGGCTGTCCGTCAGGACCCACCGCTCGCGCAGTCGACTCCGGGTCAGCGGTGTCGCGGCTACCCGGTACGTTCGGGCCGGCGGCCACCGAATCTGTTTTCGCGAGCGAGCCCGCGTCCGGAGCCCCGGCCGCCCGGCCGACCGCACCGATCTCGGGAACCGATGTGTCCCGGGCACCGGCTTGCAGCGGTGAAGTGTCGCCGGTCACCTCACCGCGGTCGTCCGACCGCCGTGCGGGACGGAGAAGCCAGCTCGGGTAGGAGCTGTACTGGTCGGCCGAGACCACGTCGCCCTGGGCTTCCGTGTCCGGCACGGCGGTCTGCGGGAAGCCGTCGAGCCGGCCGTCCACAGTATTGGTTGTTGCGCCCAGCTCGGGCGCGGGTGCGGCTTGAGCCGTATTCGCAGCGCCTGCGGCCAGAGCGAAAGACGCTAGTCCGGACACGGCCAGACCAGTGATGCGAGATCGCATACTTACTCCCATGATTGTTGGGAAGCCTGATTACATGCCTATCTGTCCCATGGGCTCATCGTGAATAGGCGGGCCCGAAGGGTGACCGCTTCGAGTGAATCGGATACACCTGATTGCCTGCCGGGCCCCGGTGGCCTGAAGTGGCCGCAGAGTGTCCTCTGGGCCCGCACGGCTTCGCAACAGGCGCTATCCAAGGTGTGGGAACGGCGACTCTTGAGGCTGACGTGCAGTCATAAGTGCGGGCGTTGGGGCGCATGGGGGAACCGGCGCGGACGGCCTGGTTCACTCCTGGGCCTGAACTGGGGAATTCCAGCGAGCCTTATACTGCTTCGTCGTCGATGTCGAGCAGTTGCCGGTACGTTCTCGGATGGGCTGTTCCGGTCATAAATACCTTCAGTCGTATTAGGAAGGGTGGCGCCCGGGGGATGTTAGGGCGGGCCGGATCCCGGCCTCCCTAGAACCAGATGAAGGAGCATCACTTTGAGACAGACCAGGCGTTTCACGGCGATCCTGACGGCCGCTCTGGCCATGTCCGCCTGCGGCATCGGCAGCGCCGCCGCGGCGACGGACCACCACCACAAGGCGCACGCGTCCTCCCACCGCGACTACACGGAGTACGTGGAGGACTACTCCTCAAGTGGTGGCCGCTACGGCGGGCACAACCACGGCGGCGGCTCGGAAGAAGACGGCACCGTCTCGATCGGCTACGAGGTGCGGACCGCTATGACGGGTGTTCCCGCCGTCGGCTCGTTCGCGGCCTCCGCACAGTGCTCGCCAGGCAAGCGGGTCCTCGGCGGGGGCTACACGACCAACGGCGTCACCGTCGCCCTCCCGCTCACCGCGGAGGGCCCCACCCCGCTTTATGACGGTTGGTATGTGAGCGGCGTGGCCGTGTCCGCAGGCGGTACTGTCACGGTCTACGCGATCTGCGCCTCAGTGTGATCCGCCCGCGAGGGTGAGCCCTGACCGCCCGGTCGGGCCGGCCGGCGACTGGTAACTCGTCGAGCCGGCCCGCCGCGGCGCCAGGTGTGAAGCTCCCCCGGGTGAATTTCAGCGACGCAGACCGCCACAGGCAGGGGAGATGTCGTGCTTGGGCGACCTGCGCCGACTTCGTGCACTCCCGCATTCCGCACACTTGGCCCGCGCGGATAACACCCATTGTGATCGTCGGACGACCCGCCCTCGGATGACGATCAAGGACGGCTATCGGGAAGGCCCGGTGCAGCCGACGGATCTCAGCCCAGTCCTCCACGGAAATCACCCTCTCCTCCTGACCCTTAATGAAGATCAGGATGATCAGACGATCGCGAGCCGGGTCACCTTTGATCCGCCGTTCAGCGGTCAGTTTTCACCCGTCGTCGAGACGCGTGGCTTTCCATCGACTGACTCCGCTCACTCGTTCATCAGCAGCTGACGATTCCCTGGGTCACGCCACCCAGGGCGCTGGCAAAACCGGTCATGTCCCCCTTCGTGGTGTAGCCGATCAATCAGCGGGCGCGTTGGTGGTGTTGGGTAGCGCGGGGGCGCTTTCTGGGAGTTTGGTGGGG
>NZ_JBVHLF010000204.1:0-3954 GCF_055559155.1 Kitasatospora sp. NPDC024654 | reverse complement strand
CGCAAGGCGCCGCCACCGGGGCCGGGCGGGGCCTAGGGTTGATGGCAGGTCAAGTGATCTTTGGGGGTTGCGGTGGCAGGTCGGGATTTGCGAGCCGTGTTCGGCACGAACGACCGCTCGCTGACCGCGGACGAGGCATTCACCAACCGGCAGCACCAGTGGGCGGTCCTGACCACCGTGCTGGGCGAGCACCTGCAGCGCATCGGCGAGCCCGGCTTCGACGTCCAGGACCTGGAAGCCGGGCGACACAACGTGATCGCCTACTTCGGCGTGGGCGGGATCGGGAAGTCCACGCTGTCCCGCAAGCTGGAGGCCGCACTCGCCGACGCCGAGCAGCGGCCCACCCAGTGGAGCGCCCAGGCCTGGCCGGGCACGCGGATCCTGCCGGTGCGCATCGACCTGGCCCGCTCGGCCGGCACCGACTTCGAGCGCATCGTGCTGACCATCCGCCTCGCCCTCGCCCAGCATCTCGGTCGGCCCATGCCCGCCTTCAACATCGCCCTACGGCGCTACTGGGACACCGTCCACCCGGGCGAGCCGCTGGAGGAGTACCTGCAGCGCACCGGCCTGGTCGGCCGGTTCGGCAAGATGCTGCCCGGCCAGGTCCAGAGCGCGATCGGCGAAGTCGCCCAGCAGCTGGCACTGCCCGGCTGGGTCGGCTCGGCCGCCGGCCACCTGACCACCGTGCTGGCCCACGAACTACGCCAACGCCACCAGAAAGCCCGCGCCCTGGCCGGCTGCACCCGCCTGGCGGACCTGCTCGAAGCCGACGCCGACCTCGACGCACTCTCCTACTACCCGCACCTGCTCGCCTGGGAACTGGCCCGCCTACCCGCCAAGCACCGCACCGTGCCGGTGATCTTTCTGGACACCTTCGAAGACACCGGTGACCGCACCCGCCGCGACCTGGAACGCCTGATCCAGCGCGTCGTGTGGACGATGCCGACCGCGCTGTTCGTCATCACCGGTCGCAGCCGCCTGCAATGGGCCGACCCCGCCCTCCAGGGCCAGCTCGACTACACCGGACCCTCGGCCTGGCCCGGCCTGGCCGCCCACCAGGTCCCACCCGCCCGCAGCGCCGCCGGCCCCACCGGTATGGGAGGCGGGCGGCAGATCCTGATCGGCGACTTCGCCCCCGAGGACTGCGACGACTACCTCGCCCACCGCCTCACCCAGGACGGCCGCCCACTCATCGACGACGCGACCCGGGCCGTCATCGCCGCCCGCTCCCACGGCCTGCCGCTCTTCCTGGACCTGGCCGCGATGCGCTTCCTGGAGCTCCGCCGCACCGGACGGCAACCCGAGCCCGCGGACTTCGACCACGACTTCAGCGTCCTGGTCGCCCGCACCCTGCAGGACCTCACTCCCGACGAGCGTCAGGTCCTGCGGGCCGTGACCCTGCTGGACGCCTGGGACATCGGCCTGGCGACCCGGGCAGCCGGACTGACCCACGAAGCGCCCGCCCTGCGCCTGGTCGAGCGACCGCTGGTCCGCCAGAACGACTTCGCACTCTGGCCGTTCCACCTGCACGAGGTCATCCGCTCCACCGTCCGCGGCACGGCCGACCCAACCGACGACCGCTGGACACCACAGGACTGGCACCGCGCCGCCGAGCGCGCCCACGCCGCGCTCGGCGAGCAGTGGACCAGCAGCCAGGCGCCCAGCCGCCAGCTGCTCATCGGCTGCCTGCGCCAGGGCCTGACCCTGGCCCGCGACCACCACCTGGAACTCGGCTGGCTCACCGACGCCGCCTGGGCCTACGTCGGCGACTCCATCTGGGAACCCCTCGCCCCACCCGCCCAGCAGGGCGCGGCCGCCGACGAACTGCAGACCCCCGCCCAGGCCCTGGTCGAGACCCTCAGCGCGCTCGCCCGCCGCCAGCACGAGCACCGCGAACACACCGTCGACCGGCTCACCGCAGTCCTGAACAGCCGCCAGCTGCCCGACGACCTCACCGACCTCGCCCGCTACTACCAGGCCAAAGCACTGCGCGACCTCGGCCGCACCAACGACTCCCGGGAGGGGATGCGGCAGGTCGCCGCCGGCAGCACCCGCCTGGCCCCGGCCGCCCGGCGAGGCCTCGCCCACCTGGCCCGCATCAGCGGGGACTTCCCCACCGCACTGGCCACCGCGCAGTCCCTGGGCTGGAAGGGCCGCCACCAGCGAGTCCTGGGTGATCTGTGGTGGCTCCAGGGCGAGATGGACCAGGCCGCCGCCGCCTACGAAGCCGCCCGCCTGGAAGCCGAGGAACACGCGGTGGCCGGAGAGCGCGCCACCTGCCAGGCCCAGCTCGCCCTCGTCACGGCCTTCACCGACCCCGAGCAGGCCAGCGACGAACTCGACCTCGCCGACCAGCTACTGAGCGGCTTGGACCTGCGCGCCACCACCCTCACCACCCGCATCGCCCACCTGGTCGCCGACGCGGGCACCGACCCCGGCCTAGCGCAACGCGCGGACCCACTGCGCGCCGACATCACCACCGCCGGCCTGGCCGCAGCCCAGCAACCCAACCTCGAACTCGCCATCGCCTTCCACCACGCCGTCACCGGCGACCACGACGCCCTGGCCGCCACGATCGAGCGCCTGCGCGACCTCACCCGCCGCGGGGACTACGCCTACTACGCCGACATCGTCAGCTTCATGGCCGGCCTGCCGCTCGACAGCCCCTCACCGGCGCGGTGGCTCGACGGCGAGAACGCCGTCCGCACCCGCTGGCGAACCCTCGTCACCGCACGACAGGACCACCTGCGCACCACACGGTGACCGTGCCGCCGCGGACTGTCAGACTGCTGTCGGGCTGACCATCGTGGACGACCACGCTGACGCTGCCAGCCACCGTCGAGCCAGTGGTCCAGGCTGCCCGGCCGGCCTACGCTGCGCCCAGCGAGGCACCGGCGATCCCCGCCTCGCCCACCGAGGGATCCCCCTTTGGGACAGCTAGTCCCGCAGTGCCGACACGGTCGAAGAGACGGTCAACCGGTGGGAGGGGGCGTGACCTGGCAGACGACGACGAGTTCCAGGCGTGGGACGACGTAGTAAGCGAGCAGGCCGCCGGCGACGTCGAGGTAGCGCATCGGCTCGCCGCTGCCCTGATAGGTGGTGCCGTCCAGATAGAGCGCCTCGGCCGCGCGGACGAGCTCGCCGGCCTTGTCCTCGACCGCAGCGAGGAACTCGGCCGGGGCGCCGCCGGTGACCAGTTCCTTGTCTGGGAGGTACTCCCAGCTCCAGGTCACCCGGACACCGCCGCGTAGGCGGCACGATAGAGCTCGGCCACACGGATGGCGTGCTGGCGGGACTCCTCGACGGTGTCGGCGTGGTTGGCCAGGTAGTTCGAGCGGTGGTAGTCCTGCGCGACGGCCGGGTGTCGCTCGATCTCGATGACGGCTGCCCAGTGGGTCACGAAGGCCTGGATCGGCCGGATGCTGCCGGCCGCGATGGCCTCGGCCATCGCGCGGGTCTGCCCGTCGATCATCTCCGGGAGCCGGTCCGGGGCGACCACGGCCAAGGCCGCCTTCAACGCCGCCGGGTTCTGCTCAGGCCGGGGAATCAGCTCGACTCCATCGTGCGCAGGCTGGCTCACGGGGCACTCCTCTCGTCTGCTGTGAGGCTACCGGCAGCAGGCCACACCCGTGGACACTGTCACGCCGAACCGCGACTCAGGGCCGGACGACGCGCACGGCTCAGCGGGACGGCACCGACCCAGGGATGTTGTCCGCGGACAGCACCCCTGCTGACTCCGTCTGGGCAGGAGATCCGGCAGAGGGCGTCGCCTCCGCGCCTTTCGAGATGTTGTCCGCGGACAACATCCCTACCGCCGGTCTCGTCCTGCGGCAGCGCAGGAGTGGGCGCCGACGGGGTCCCCGTGTTGTCCGCGGACAACACGGCCGTCGAGCCTGCGCCGGACCTCCCCCGAAGTGAACACTGTTTGGATGTTGTCCGCGGACACACACGGCC
>NZ_JBVHLF010000203.1:0-4024 GCF_055559155.1 Kitasatospora sp. NPDC024654 | reverse complement strand
CAGGTGTCGTGGTCGACCACCACGGTCATGTAGCGCTGGCCCTTGCGGTAGGAGATCTCATCGATCCCGATCCGGCGCAACCCCGCCAGCCGGTCCGTGCCCTGGTCGCGGTCAGCGGTGTAGCGCTCGACGATCCGCCCGACCGTGCGCCAGGTGCAGCGCAGCAGCTCGGCCGCCGCGCCCTTGGAGCACTCGGCGGCCATCCACGCCGCCTGCCGGTCGAAGGCCAGGGTGTGCCCGGCGTCGTGCCGGGCCCACGGCACCGCTGCCACGGTCGCACCGTGCCGGCGGCAGGCGACCCGCGGGGCATCCGCCTCCAGAAACACCCGCACCGCCCCGTGGTCCAGATCCCGCCACCGGCGCCGGCCGCGTCCCCGGTCGTACCAGGGAGCCGGGCGCCGGCACAGCCCGCACCGCCCACGCCGCCGCGCGTCAGGCCGCACCGACGCGACCACACACTGTTCCGATTCATCCCAGCGCACCGCCTCGACCACGGTGTTTTCCACCATCAGGGTGCGCTTCCATATGCTGAAGGCAGGCACGCCGTCTCTCTGCTTGATCAAACTTGAGTCTCGACACCTCAAGGATCACAGAGGACGGCGTGTTTCACGTCCAGCCGCAGGTCAGCGCACCCACACATGCGGCAGGAGAGCCCGAAATCAGCTCCCACCCCTCGCCCAGGAGCACCCCGCGCCAAGAGCCAACCTGGCCGCTCACCGGCTCCTCCGCGCGCGAGTGCTCGGCGGCGTCATCAACGAATACCGATACGCGGCCTGACCAGCAGCGACAAGTTTCCGAACGGCACACCATGATGTACGCGCTCATCACCCCGGACGGCGAGCTGCACTTCAGGCAGGGCATGCCGGACACCATGTGGAAGGACGTCGACCCGCACCACGGGGCGGTCAGCGGGTTCACGGTGCAGCGGGCCCGGCGTGACGGTAGCCGCGGCATGCGCGGCTACGCCAGTGAGGTCGCCGCGCTGTTCCCTGAGAAGTACGCCCCGAACGAGGTCGCCGGGCCGATGATCACATCGCTGGGCGGCCAGCGGCAGCTGTGGTTCGGCAACGTGGCGGTCTGTGGACAGCGCATCGTCTCCAGCGGCGGTGAAACCGACGTGTGTGGACTGACCGGCGCCCAGCAGGAGTTGATCCGCAAGACGCACGGCACGTGGGCCCTGTGACCGGGGTCCCGGGGCACTGGATCAGACCGACCGGGATCCGGTGGTGAAGACCGCATCCGGTACCGGGCGGTCCGCCGCCATGCTCCACGACCGACACGGCGACCCGCTGCCCGACCGGATGAACCGCATCCTCGCCGACGACCTTCCCGCTGGTCAGCCGACTCCGCCGGGACCAGGACGCCGTCGTCACCGGACTGAGCAACCTCTGAACCTCCAGCAGCAACCTGCAGAAACCAGCCGTCCCGGTGTGCGGGATCGGCCGCTCGGGCGGAGCAAATCGGGCGGTCACGGCGCGGGCGGAGCAAATCGGGCGGTCACGGCGCGGGGGGTGCCCGGGAAGGTCGGTGCCTGCGGACATCTGCGGTAGCGCAGTTACTGGTGATCGTGGCGTGTCGGCGGGCCTGGACGGCCCTGCCTCCTTGGCACAATGCGGCTCATGCAGCCACTGCCGGTTCCCTGCCCCGCACACCTCATCCCGGATGCCACCGGCACCAACACCGACGCTTTCCACGACGCGTACCGGCAGGCCATGGCGCATTGCGTTGTGTTCGTCGCCATCGAAGCCGAAGCACGTCAGCAGTGGAACGTGAAGGCGGACACGCTCACCGCCGGTCCCGACCACGAGGTTGAGGACACCGTGAACGACGCTGTCAGGGCCGCGATCACCCGCCTGGTCCAAAGGCACGAGGTCGACCCGGACGCCTACACGGGACCGGTCTACTTCATGATGCACGGGGTGCGAAGTGAGGAACGGGCCCGTGAACTCGCGGCCGCACTCCACGCCGCCCTCTATGGCGACCTCGAACCGCTGGCCCGCGCCGTCCCCCCGTCCTGAACTGGACCCCCCACCGGACACCCGCACCGCCGCCACTCCCGGCCGGGGCGCCCTGTGGATGTGCGGGCGCAGGCGCGGCGTACGTTGCCGCCGTGACCGGCGGCCCCGAGGCAAAGGTCATAACATAGCGACGGCCCACGGCGACGCCCTCCCGGCCCCGCGTGGTGGGTATTTGATCGGGGCTGATGGTGGGGTGTTCTCCGGCCACCGGCCGGAGAACACCCCACCATGTCATGCGCGGCGGCGGATGCGGGTCACGGTCACAACGGCGGCTCCGCTGAGCGGCAGTGCGACGCCGATGGCCAGGCGGCCGGCGCCCGGGTCGTTGTCGATCCTCACGCTCTCCAGTCGTTCGCCCTGCTCGGTTTGGCTCACGGTGACCGAACGGCGGCGGTGGAGGTCGATCCCGACGTACTGCCGTCCGGCGTAGTCCGCACGCATAGGGGCTTCCCTGGTCGACACTGGGGTGGACAACCCCAGTGTCGACCCCGACGCCGGGGAGCCCGCGAGGAGCGGGGCCCCGCCCCTTCATCACATCAGGAGTGCACTGGTGCTCGGGCGGTAGACGGCTTGCCGGTCGGTTGCCGGCCCAGCCGCCAGGCCGGCCCGCCCCGACCTCGGTCGCACCCGCGGTCGTCAGCCGAGGCGGGAGAGTTTCTTGCCGAAGCCGGGTGCGGTCAGGTCGTGTCGCAGGGCTACCGGAACTTGCGTTTCGGCCGTTGCCCCGGGCTGGATGGTGAGGGTGCCCACCGTGGTGCCCTCCTTCGCGCTGCGCGGTAGGACCTTGGCTGTTGTGGAGAGCGTCAGCCGCGTCCGCCTGCCGGGCCAGCCGACCACGGTCAGGTCGGCGGCCGCGACCACGGGGGTTCTGTCACCGAGGCCGTCGTCGAGGTAGCCGACGACGTCGCCCTTCTTGACGATGGTGGCGGAGGTCAGGGCTTTCTGGATCTGGGTGATGAGCTTCTGGCTGGCGGTCAGGGCCTTGGCGAGGCCGTAGTCGGACGTGTCGGCGCTGTGCTGGGCCATCACGACGCCCAGGATGAGTTGTTTGCCGCCGCCGACGGTCTGCTGGGCGGCCCACATCAGGTTGCCGCCTGCCGCCGAGGTCGAGCCGGTCTTGATGCCGATGACGCCTGGGTTGGCCAGGTCGGTGTTGTTGTTGTCGATCCGGCCCGCGACGCCGTCGATGGTCGTACTCGGCATCGCGACCACTGCGCGGAATGCCGCATCCCGCATCGCGGCCCGGGCCAGCGTGATCTGGTCGACGGCGGTGCTGACGATGCCGGCGTCCAGGCCGCTGGGGTCGGTGTAGGTGCTGTCGTTCATGCCGAGTTGCCGGGCGGCGGCGTTCATCCTCCGCGCGAATGCCTCGTCGGTTCCAGCGTCCCAGCGGCCGAGCAGGCGTGCGATGTTGTTGCCGGAGGGGATCAGCATCAGTTGCAGCATCTGCCGTTCGGTGAAGTGCTGGCCCGCGGCGACCTGGGCTTTCGACTCGTCGGCGATCGTGGCCTCCTGGGCCGTCCGCGCGTCCACGGTGATGGCGGGGCCGTCGTCGCCGTCCTTGAGCGGGTGGTCCTGGAGGAGGACGTAGGCGGTCATCACCTTGCCCATGCTGGCAGTCGGCGTCGGCTCTGGTCGCCGTAGGTTCCCAGGCTGCCCAGGCCCTCGACCTCCACGGCGGCCTCGCCCTCGCTCGGCCAGGCGGGCGCCGGCGGATCGCCGGCGATCGTGTACGACCGCGCACCCGTCATCACCAGCAGGGGTTCGGGCAGTGGACGGAGCACCTGCGCCACGCAGAAGACGACCGCCAGCAGGACCAGCGGGGCCCAGATCATCACCCGGCGCCGGGCGGTGCGCGGGAGGGTCCGCGGCGGCACAGGTGTCAGCTCGGCGAGTACGGGGGCTCCCCCAGAAGTGTGGACACCCCAGACACTGGATCGCAGAGATCCAGAGGAAGAGGAGTCCCCCGTGGTGATGAAGGTGTACTCGCCGGAGTTCAAGGCGGA
>NZ_JBVHLF010000202.1:0-4133 GCF_055559155.1 Kitasatospora sp. NPDC024654 | reverse complement strand
GTCCAGTCCACGTGTGGGGTCGGCTCGTCGACGTGCAGGGTCTTGGGCAGCATGCCGTGTCGCATGGCCTGCACCATCTTGATCACGCCGCCGATCCCGGCGGCGGCCTGGGTGTGCCCGATGTTGGACTTCAACGATCCGAGCAGCAGGGGGAGTTCGGAGGCATGGGCCCGCCCGTAGGTGGCCAGCAGTGCCTGCGCCTCGATCGGGTCGCCCAGTCGGGTGCCGGTACCGTGCGCCTCGACCGCGTCCACCTGGTCGGGCGTCAGCCGGGCGTTGGCCAGCGCGGCCCGGATCACCCGCTGCTGGGCCGGACCGTTCGGCGCGGTCAGCTGGCTGCTCCTGCCGTCCTGGTTGATCGCCGTACCCCGGATCACCGCCAGCACCGGGTGCCCGGCCGCCTCGGCGTCGGAGAGCCGCTCCAACAGCACCATGCCGGCGCCCTCGCCCCAGATCACGCCGTCGGCGGCGTTCGCGAAGGACTTGCACCGGCTGTCGGGGGAGAGCCCGCGCTGCCGGCTGAACTCCAGGAACATGCCGGGCGTGGCCATCACGGCCGCCCCACCGGCCAGCGCCATCGAGCACTCACCGCCGCGCAGCGCCTGGGTGGCCAGGTGCAGCGCCACCAGCGAGGAGGAGCAGGCGGTGTCGACCGTCACGGCCGGGCCCTCGAACCCGAAGGTGTAGGAGATCCGGCCGGACGCCACGCTGAGCGTGTTGCCGGTCAGCAGGTAGCCCTCGATCTCCTCGGGGCCCTGGTGGTTGAGCGAGGCGTACTCGTGGTTGGAGACCCCGGTGAAGACACCGGCCGAGGTCCCGCGCAGCGTGGCGGGGTCGATGCCGGCCCGCTCCAGCGCCTCCCAGCTGGTCTCCAGCAGCAGCCGCTGCTGCGGGTCCAGGGCGAGCGCCTCGCGCGGGCTGATGCCGAAGAAGTCGGCGTCGAAGCCGTCCGCGTCGTAGAGGAACCCGCCCTGGCGCGCGTAGGTCCTGCCCGCCGCGTCGGGGTCCGGGTCGTAGAGGCCGTCGACGTCCCAGCCGCGGTTCGCGGGGAACTCGCCGATCGCGTCGGTGCCGGCGGCGACCAGCTCCCAGAGCTGCTCGGGGCTGCTCACCCCGCCGGGGAACCGGCAGGCCATGCCCACGATGGCGATCGGTTCCCGGGCCGCCGACTCGGCCTGCCGCAGCCGCTGCCGGGTCTGCTGAAGCTCGGTGGTGACCCGCTTCAGATAGTCGCGGAGCTTGTCCTCACTCACCGTCTGCCCCCAGTCCCAGCTCGTTGTCGATGAAGTCGAAGATCTCGTCGTCGGTCGCGGAGTCCATCCGCACGGTGGTGGCCACCGCAGCCGCGGAGTCCGCGGCCTGCCGCAACTCGGTCAGCTTGGCCAGGAAGCCCTCCAGGCGCAGGGCCAGACCGTCCCGTGCGTCCGGGAAGAGCGTCGGGAGGTCGGCCTCCAGCCGGTCCAGCTCCGCCGCGAACGGCAGCCGGCCGCCGCCCCCGGCCCCCGCCGGCGACGGCGCCGGGGCGAGCTCGGTGCGCAGGAACGCGGCCAGTTCGGCCGGCGTCGGGTAGTCGAACAGCGTGGTCGCGGGCAGACGCAGGCCGGTGTCCCGGTTCAGGGTGTTGCGGAACTCGACGGCGGTCAGCGAGTCGAGCCCGATCTCCAGAAAGCCGGTCTGGCCGTCGAGCGCCGTAGCGGAGCCGTGCCCGAGGACGGTGGCGAGCTGGTTCAGGATGTGCTCCTGCAGGCTCCGGACCTGCTCCTCCTCGCTCCGGCCGGCCAGCCGTTGCTGGAAGGTGGCGGTGTCCACCACGTCCCGGGCCTTGCGGCGCGCGGTGGTCCCGACCAGCCCGCGGAACATCGGCGGGACGGTCCCGCCGTCGCTGCCGAGGCCGCGGAGGTCGAGCCGGGCGGGCACCAGCAGCGCGCGGTCCTGGGTCAGCGCGAGGTCGAACAGCTCCAGTGCCTGGCCGGTCGGCACCGGCGCGATGCCGCCGCGGTTGAGCCGGGCCCGGCCGGCCTCGTCCAGCGCGCCCGCCATCCCGCCGTCCTGCTCCCAGAGCCCCCAGGCCAGCGAGAGGCCGGCCAGGCCCTGGGCCCGACGGTGCTGGGCGAGCGCGTCCAGGAAGGTGTTGGCCGCGGCGTAGTTGGCCTGGCCCGCGTTGCCGATCAGGCCGGCGACGGAGGAGAAGAGCACGAAGGCCGCGAGGTCCAGGTGTTTGGTGGCCTCGTGCAGCTGCCAGGCGGCGTCCACCTTGGGCCGCAGGACGGTGGCGAGCCGTTCGGGCGTCAGGGAGGGGAGCGTGCTGTCGTCCAGCACGCCGGCGGCGTGCACCACCGCGGTCAGCGGGTGCTCGGCCGGTACGGCGGCGACCAGCGCGGCCACCGCCGCGCCGTCGGCCGTGTCGCAGGCGCTGAGGGTGACCTCGGCGCCGAGCGCCGTCAGCCCGGCGACCAGCTCCGCGGCGCCGGGGGCGTCGGGGCCACTCCGGCTGACCAGGCGCAGGTGCCGGACGCCGTGCTCGGTCACCAGACGCCGGGCGATCAGCTGTCCGAGCGTGCCGGTGCCGCCGGTGAGCAGCACCGTCCCCGCCGGGTCGAGCGGCACCGCCGCCTCGGTGGCCACGGTGGCCCGGGCCAGCCGGGGCGCCAGCAGCTCGCCCGCGCGGAGCGCGCCCTGCGGTGCGTCGGCGGCCAGCGCGGCGGGCAGCGCGCGCCAGGAGAGGTCACTGTCGTCGTGGTCGAGCAGCACGAACCGGCCCGGGTTCTCGGACTGCGCGGTCCGCACCAGGCCCCAGACCGCCGAGGCCGCCAGGTCCGGCACGTCCTCCTCGTCCCGGACGGCGAGAGCGCCACGGGTGAGGACGGCCAGCGTGGTCCCGGCGAACCGCTCGTCGGCGAGGAAGCCCTGGAGCGTCGCCAGCACCGCGGCGGCCGTGCCGTGGGCACCGGCGGCGAGCGGCAGGCCGTCGGTCCCGACCGGCAGCAGGAGAGCGGCGACGCCCGCGGGGCCGGTCTCCTGGAGCGCGGCCAGTCCCTCGTGGTACTCGGCGGCGGTCCCCAGCCGGCCCAGCGTGCTGGCCAGCGCCTTGTCACCGAGAACGGCGAAGGGCGCGCCGGCCGAGCGGGTCGATCCGGTGGGCAGCTTGGTCCAGCGCACCTGGTAGAGCGAGTCCGGCTGCCTGCCGCGGGCCGCCGCGAGCTGCTCGGCGGCGACCGGGCGCATGGCCAGCGCCTCGATGGTCATCACCGGCGCGCCCGAGCGGTCGGCGATGGCGAGCGACACCAGGTCGGGCTCCGGACGGGAGAGCCGGACCCGGACGTGCCGGGCGCCGGTCGCGTGCAGGGTGACCCCGCTCCAGGAGAACGGCAGGCGGACGCCGTCCTCGGCGTGGTACCAGAGCATCAGCGGGTGCAGCGCCGAGTCCAGCAGGGCGGGGTGCAGACCGTAGGTCTCGGCGTCGCCGTCCTCCGGCAGCGCGATCTCGGCGTAGACGTCCTCGCCGAGCCGCCAACCGGCCTTGAAGCCCTGGAACATCGGGCCGTACTCGTAACCGCGGTTGATGAAGGTCCGGTAGAACTCGTCGATGTCCACCGGCGTGGCGCCGGGCGGCGGCCAGGCGGCCAGGTCGAACGCCGGCCGTCGTTCCTCGGCGGCCAGGAAGCCGCTGGCGTGCCGGGTCCACTCCTCGTCCGGCGCGGCCTCGGCCGGGCGCGAGTACATGGTGAACGGGCGGCGGTCGGTCTCGTCGGAGGTGCCGACGGTGATCTGCAGGTCCCGCGCGCCCTGCGGAGGCACGGCCAGGAAGGCGTGGTGGACCAGCTCGTCGATCCGGCCGCAGCCGCCCTGCGCTCCCGCGTAGAGCAGCAGGTCGAGGAAGGCCACGCCCGGCAGGACCACCGTTCCGAAGACCACGTGGTCGTGCAGCCACGGGTGAGTGTGGAGCGAGACCCGGCCGGTGAAGAGCCGGGTGCCGTCGGGGAGCACCACGGCCGCGCCCAGCAACGGGTGGTCGGTGGTCCCGAGGCCGAGGGCGGCGGCGCCGGCGCTGGGGGTGGTGGGGTGGAGCCAGTAGCGGTCGCGTTGGAAGGGGTAGGTGGGCAACTCGGTTGGGTGGGTGGGGGTTTGGGTGG
>NZ_JBVHLF010000201.1:0-4238 GCF_055559155.1 Kitasatospora sp. NPDC024654 | reverse complement strand
CGGACGAGCGCGACCGCGTCCCGCTTGAACTCCGCCGTATACCGCTTGGCCATGTTGCTCTTGATTCCCACCTGGTGCTGCTTCCTCCGGGCTTGCATCGCCCAGTCTCCAGGTGTCCAACCTCAAGGGGAAACTTCAGGTACACCGCGGCAAAATCCTGGTGGTGCACCAACGCAAGCACCAAGAAGAACTGCTGGAGGCGGGGCTCTCGACCGATCCGGTGCTGCTGCACCACCAAGGAAGCATCAGCTAGGACCTGGACTTTTGGTCCCAGCTTTGGCCCCATTCACCCCCGTCCAGCGGGGCTTCGGGGGGCACTGGGGCAGCTTTCCAGAGCAGGCCAAAAGCTGAAAAGCACCAGGGCCCTGATCGCGCTGCGATCGGGGCCCTGGCTGCGGCTCTGCAATGTCCGTCAGCAGTCATTCACCCCGCCGTCGGCGGTGCGCTGATCGGTGACCACCCCTGTTCCAGGATCGAGTAAGTGATCGAGCCGCGTCACGCGCCTCTGACGAAGACGTGGTCGCGGATTCGGCCGTCCTCGGTCATCCTGGCCCGGAGGAGGACGCGGGCCGGAGTCTTGTTCAGGGGCGATCGGGCTGCCCAGATTCGGTGCAGGCCGAAGGTGTTGAACGCAAGCGCGCACAGCAGATGGACGGTCTCCGTGCCGAGCCCCTTCCCCACTCGGCAGGGTGCAGGGCGAAGCCGATGGTGGCCGCCTGCTGGGGCTCGGTTGCCAGGCGGCCATAGCCGACGAGTTCGTGCTTGCCGAGTTGGGTGACGGCGAGGCAGTACTCCATCCTCGGGCTGTCCTTCGCCGACGCGATCGAGCGGTCGGTGATCAGCTGGACGTGGTCCGGGGTGCGAGGCTCGAAGCTGAGATGCCGGGTGGCCTCTGGGCCGCCGTAGATGGCCAGGAGGGCGTCGGCATCCTCGGGTTCGACTTCGCGCAGTGTCAGGCGGGGCCGGCCAGGTGCGCCGTGGTCACGGTTGTGGAGCCTACCGGCGCGGTCACCGGATGAGCCGACGTCGGGCTGGCGTGATTCTGCGACCAGTCTCCCCGGGGTTGCCACTGTGGGCTTTCGACGACAAGTCAGGTCGTTGAAGACGAACTGGTCATCAGACCTGCGAACGAGGCGCCCGGCGTGAGAAGCTGAGGAGCGGCGGTAAATCGCCTGTGGGCCCGCTGGCGAGCGTCGGCAGTGGGAGCTGATCTGGGCCGTGCCAGATCCGTGCCAGAACGGGCGGTGAAGGACGGTCAGCAGAGGTCAGAACTGAATGCGCCACGGACCCACCTGATCGGGTATCGCCGCAGGTCAGAGGCGCTTTCGGCCTCGGAGGCCCAAAGATTCCCAAGCTTATAGCGCGAGTTCGATTCTCGTCGCCCGCTCCAGCAGTAAAGGCCCAGCTCAGGGGCATGATCCCCGAGCTGGGCCTTTTGCTTTCCGTGGGCCGTTTCGGGCCCCGTGTCCCCTGCGTGCCCGTTAGGCCGAGGGAGCCTCTTCGCCGCGGGCGGTCGTGCCCCGGCCGAGCTTCTGGTTGATCGCCGCGTCCATGCCGTCAGCGATCTTCTTGTCCCGCTCGCTGGCGGCGTGTTGGTAGATCAGCGCGGCCCGAACGGAGGCGTGCCCCATGCGAGCCATAAGCTCCTTGAGACTGGCGCCTGTGGTGGCTGCCAAGGTGTTGCCGGTGTGCCGCAGATCGTAGAACCGGAAGTCCGGCATGCCCGCCTTGTCGCGTGCCTTCTTCCAGATCCGGCCGAAGGAAGTCCGGCGGAACGGGGCACCCTTCTCACCGACGAACAGCAGCCCCTTCGGACCCTTCTCGGCGAACAGCTCAAGGTGCATCTTCACGTCCGGGAGTACTACGGCGGGGATGGTCACGGTGCGTCTCCCGGCCTCGGACTTGGTGTCGCCCACGACCCGCCGGCCGGTGTTCAGCTCAGGAGCAGCGAGGCGGACCCGCACGGTGCCGGCGGCGAGGTTGATATCCGAGCGGCGCAGCTCGGCGAGTTCTTCCGGGCGGAGCGTGGTGAACGCGGCCAGGAGAACCATGGCCCGCCAGCGGGCGCCGACCAGTTCGGCCAGCTCATAGACCTGTTCGATGGTCGCGGTCTCGCGTTCCTCCGATGACTCCTTTCCTGCACCCTTGATCCGGCAGGGGTTCCGGCGGATCAGCTCGTCGTCGGTGGCGGTGGCGAGGATGGCCTTGAGCAGGCGGTATGCCTTCGCAGTCGTGATCTGCTTGCCGGTGGCGAGCAGGGCCGCGCGCCAGGCCCGGACGCGAGGCGCAGTGATCTCGTCCAGGTTCCAGGCACCGAAGGCGGGCGCGAGGTGCAGCCGGAGAAGCCGGCGGTACAGCTCGTCCGTGGTGGCCATCAGCCCACGCTCGGTGATCCACGCTTCGGCGTACTCAGTGAAGTTGATCGCTCCGGCATCCGGATCACGCCAGTCACCACGCGAAAGGTCGGCCTGGGTCTCGGCCAACCAGATCTCCGCTTCCCGCTTGGTGCGGAACGTCACCGGGGCCGGCCGGAGAACACCTTGCGGGTCGGGGTAGCGCGCCTGATACCGGCCGGACGGGAGCTTGCGGATGCGGCCGAACTGCCGCCGCTTGCCGGCCATCAGGCCACCGACCGCAGGGCGCGACGGGTGGTCAGCGGCTGCACGGTGTTGGCCGCCATGAACTCGGCCAGGGCCGCAGGCGCGATGCGGACGTGGCGGCCGACCTTGATGAAGGCGATGCGGCGTTCGGCGACCAGGCGTCGAGGGAACCGGTCGGTGGTGCCGAGGAGGGCGGCGACCTCGGCGATCGTGAGGAGGTGGTCAGGCAGGGACATGGGTGGTGGGTTCTCCTTCCGTTCCTGGTGCGGGGGTGAGTGCTTCGGCGAGCCAGCGTTCGCCTGGGGTGAGGCCGATGCCGGCGAAGGTCCAGTGGGCGAGGACGAGGGTTGTGGGCTCGGTGGACTCGTCGTCGGCGGCCGGGGGCGGTCCGTCGGTGTGGGTGGTGGCTTGGGCTCTGCGCCAGGCGGCGCGTGCCTCGCGCAGGGCGCCGAGGGTGGTGGAGTAGCGGCGAGTCTTGGTGGAGAAGTGGCCGCGGAAGCCGAGCATGTGAGCCCAGGCGCGCAGCCGGAGTTCTTCGAGCTCGGGGAGGGCGCCGAGGGTCCAGCAGGTGCGGATCAGGCGGCGGGCGTGTTCGGAGACGTCCAGGTGGGCCAGCTCGGCGAGCAGTTTCACCGGGCGGTCGAGGGTGCCTGTGGCAGTCTCGGCGCCCTTGGTGGCGTACTTGGCGATGTAGGCGGCGACGGCGCGTTCGGTCAGGGCGGTGCCGGCGGCGAAGTCGGCGGTTCGGATGGTGCGGATGTCGAGCTGGCGGCCGAAGGCGAAGGTGTGGGCGGTGCCGTCGAGGACGGGCCCGGGGATCTCGGTGGCGGCGACGGCGGCGCGGATGGCGTCGGTGAGGAGTTCAGCGGTGGCCCAGGCCGGGGGTGGGGTGTCGCCGCCGGCGGGGCCGTCGAGGCGGATGACGGCGTGGAAGTGGACGGCGCCGCGCTTTTGGTACTCGGCGACCTTGGCGAAGGAGATGCGGGCGTGCTCGCGGAAGTCGCGTTGGGTCAGGCCGGCGCGCTTGGCGACTTCGCGGCGCAGGTAGATCGAGAAGCGGGCCCAGATCTTCCCGGCGTGAGCGTTCCAGAGCACTGCGGCGCGGTAGTCGTAGGTGTCCGGATTGATTGGTGTGCCTAACTCGGGCGCGCCGTCGGCGTGGTGGGTGCCGCAGCGGCAGCGGCCGTTGGTGAGGCGGTTGTGGACGGGGCCGAAGCCGGGGGCGGTGAAGGTGGCGAAGACCCGGGGGTGAGCGGCGACCGTGGCGGGGGCGCCTTTGCCGCCTGTGAGTCCGGCGGTGATCAGGTGGTAGGTGTCGCGGCGGTAGGTCTCGGCGCAGGCCGCACAGCGGGTGGTGCGGCGGTTGTTGCAGCGGACCAGGAGGTGACCGGCGGCCAGGTCAGCGGATTCCAGGTGGTGCAGGACTTCGCCGGTGACGGTGTGGACTTCGGTGCGGTGGCCATCGAGGCGGATGGGCCGGCCGCAGCCGCCGAGGCCGGCGAGTTGGCGCATGAGGGCGGGCATGGTTCCGAGCTGGGCGAGGGCGGCTAGTACTACAGGGATAGATCTCGATTGGCGGGTGCGGCAGGATGTTCTGCTGTGAGTGCGCGAGGGCAGGTCGACGATGAGGTGACGGCG
>NZ_JBVHLF010000200.1:0-4268 GCF_055559155.1 Kitasatospora sp. NPDC024654 | reverse complement strand
AGCGCCAGGTGTGGACGGGCAGAGTATTGACGATTTCGAGAAGGACCTGAAGAACAACCTGTACAAGGTCTGGAACCGGATGTCGTCGGGCTCATACCTTCCACCTCCGGTGCGCGCGGTGGAGATCCCCAAGCCGCACGGCGGCGGCACGAGTGTTGAGTGCCACTCAAGATGAGCATCCGTGTGCCACTCACGTTGAGTACGTGGAGCGATGAGAATGCCCTGCCGGAGGGGTTCCGGCAGGGCATTTGGTGTTCACGGTGTCACTGGGATGTGCATGGTGCCGCGCACGTGGGTGTCAGGTGATCTTGTCGCTCAGCATGGACTCACGAGCCATGCGCACATTGGGCAGCTTGCCTCGCCAGAGTTCGCGCTCACCGGTGGTCCTGAATCCGTACCGCTCGTAGAAGCGGATGGCCCTCTCGTTGTATTCGGTCACCCACAAGAGCATGGGATCGTCCTGCGCCCACGCCAGGAACTCGTCCATCAGTCGGCCGCCGGCACCTTGGCCTTGGGCTTCGTGCAGCAGATACATCGGCCCAAGGGTGACCACATCGTCTCGGCGTCCGCAGAGGAAGCCGACGATCTCCGCTCCGGAGCGGACGACACGACAGAACAACAGGTCCGGGTGCCGCATGGCCTCCTCAATGAACTCTCGCCACTGGGCAATGCCCTCCGCGGTGACAGCGGACCCTCGGTGCTCGCGGATCCACGTCTCGTCGATCCCCGCTCCTTCGTTGGGGTAGGTCTGGAGCCAGGCCCTCAACTGCACGTGGCCTACGAGGGCAGCATCGTCGGGGTGGGGTACTTCGATCTGATGGGCCATGGGGGTCATTCTTGACGGGTGTGTCTGATGTGTCTCGCGTGACTTTGCCGTGCAGACCTGCAGGCGGTCATTCGGCGGTGACTTCGGCGACGGCTGCTCTGGCGCTGGACTCGTCGACGATGGACTTCCCGTCGGCGTAGGCCGAGAGCAGGGCCTGGACGGCGAGGTTGTTGACGGCGCGGGGATAGCCGCGTGAGGTGTCGTGGATCAGGGTGATCGCGTCGTCGGAGAACAGGGTGTCGCTGCGGCCGGCGAGGGCGAGGTGGTGGGCGAGGTAGGAGGGTGTCTCCTCGCTGGTCATGGGCGGCATGTTGTAGCGGATCGCGATGCGCTGGTCGAGGGCGGCGAGCATGCCGAGCTTGATCTTCCGTCGCAGGGTCGGCTGGCCGATCAGCAGGCAGGCGAGCGGGCTGGTGGCGTCCATGTCGTGGTTGGTCAGCATCCGGACCGCTTCGAGCTGTTCGTGGTCGAGGAGGTGGGCTTCGTCGATGATCAGGACGGGGACGCGGCCCCGCTCGGCGTGCTCGGTGGCGAGCGCGTCGGCGGCTTGCGGGATGAGGGTGGACTTGTGGGGGCGGGGGACGCCGCCGAGTGAGGTGACGATGGCGTGGTGGATGCCGGCGACGCCGACGGCGGGGTTGGGCAGGTAGATCACTGTGTGTCTTGGGTGGTCCAGGCCTGCGAGGGCCGCGCGGACGGCGACGGTCTTGCCGGCGCCGACCTCGCCGGTGATCACGCCGAGGGCGCGTTCGCCGATGCACCAGGTGATGCGGGCAGCGGCCTGGGCGTGGGAGGAGTGGCGGTGCAGCATCCCGGGGGCGAGGTTGCGCCCGAACGGCATGCGGGTGAAGCCGTAGAAGCCCTGGATCTTGTCGATCAACGTCCGTCCCTTTCAAGGTGGTTGAGGAAGTCGTCCAGCGCGGTGTCCGCGGCCCGGGCCTGGCGGTGGAAGACGACGGCCAGGCGGAGGGTCCGGGCGGTGAGGTGCGACGGCGTTCGTCCGGGAGGCCGGCCAGTCTGGCAGTCGGCCAGGTCCAGCACGCGTTCCAGCAGGTGGCGGGCGGTGTCGGCGTCGGCTTCGAGGGCGTCGATGCGGTCCTGAGCCGGGTTGGTGGCGGTCACCAGTTGTCGCCGTCCGG
Organism: Kitasatospora sp. NPDC024654; assembly: GCF_055559155.1. Lineage (NCBI taxonomy): Bacteria > Bacillati > Actinomycetota > Actinomycetes > Kitasatosporales > Streptomycetaceae > Kitasatospora > Kitasatospora sp. NPDC024654. The sequence continues at coordinate 2,303 of NZ_JBVHLF010000200.1, read as the reverse complement.
CTCGATCAGGGCGGTGTAGTTGATCTGGCGGGCGAGTTCGCCGGTGCGGGCGGTGTCGATCAGGCGGAGGTAGTCGATGCCGGTCGCCGGAGCCGGCTCGGCAGGGGTTTCCGGCTTGGCCTTGGGGTGGGTGTGCCGGGCGATCTGGTGCGGGCTGGCCAGTCCGAACGGCCGGTTCTGGAAGCGGACTTCGATCTCGGTCAGGTCGAACGGGTCGAATACCAGCTCGACCTTGCGCCCGACCAGGGCCGCGTCGACGTTGTAGGTGTTGCCCAGCAGCGAGACGGTCGCGGTCTTCGTCACGGTGCGGTACTCGGCCCAGCGGAACGCTTCCCGCAGCTGGGACGGGGTGGGCTGCGGGAACGGGGCGCCGGCCATCCACCGCTCGATCGGCGCCTGCCCGGTCTCGGAGTGCACCTGGCGGTGATACACATGCTCGGTCCAGGCCGTGAACAGGCGGTTCAGCTCGGAAAGGTCGGTGACCTTGGCGGCGTCGACCTCGACGAGGAACTGTTCCCTGATGGTCCGGTTCAGCCTTTCGATCTTGCCCTTCCCCTCCGGGCGGCCGGGGGTGGAGTGGATCAGCTTGATCCCCAACCGCGCGCATGCTCTGAGCAGGGCCTTGTCCACGAAGGCGGAGCCGTTGTCGACATAGACCGCCTCCGGGACACCGCGGGCCGCGAGCGCGGGCCGGAGCGCCGCGGCCAGGCGGACGCTGTCCTCCGCGCTGCCCCAGCGGTGGCCGACCACGGCCCGGCTGTGGTCGTCGATGAACGCGAAGAGGTAGGTCTTGCGGCCGGCGATCTTCGGCCCGTGCAGGGCATCGCCCACCCAGAGCTCGTTGGGCCGGTCCGCCTCGAAACGCCCGAACGCGGTCGGCGGCTGCCCGTCGGGGCGGGTCAGCAGCTCCAGACGCTCGAAGTGCCGGTGGACGGTGCGGTAGGACGGACCCCAGCCCAGGTGCTGGGTCAGGATGCGTACCACCTGCGCAGTCGAGCGCGAGGGGTTCTCCCGCTTGAGCGCGGCTGCCAGTTCCAGCACCTCCACCGGGGTGCGCGGGGTGACCTGCCGGGTGGGCGGCAGCAGAGCGTCGAAGCCACCCGCCCGCCAGGCCCTGATCCACCGGTCCAGGGTGTTGCGGGCGACCGTGAACGGCTGCCCGAACGGATCCGTGTGCGTGCGGGCGGCGATCTCGCGGACCATCGCCCCGCGCTGGGCCGCGCTCAGGGCAGGGTCGGCCGCCTCACGGATCAACTGGTAACGGAACAAAGCGACCTGGTGGGCCCGCTCGGCCCGCCGTCGCTCCTCCTCATCGACCAACGCCATCGAGATGACCTCCCAGCAGGGCAGCGGACATGCAGGCGGCCAAGGATGGCGCCCCGCCCGCCCGGCCCGTCAGGGCCAACTCGTGTTGATCGACTTCACGCGACGGCCGGCGGCCAGGCGGGGGCCAGCAACCGCCCGTGACAGGCCGCCGACGCCAACTGCCACATCGGCGCGCTGAACACGCCGAACCGCACCCGGGCAGCGGCCGCGAAGCCGACCACCGCCGCGACCGCGTCCGCCACCACCGACGGCGCCGGCAACGGCAGCACGGCGGCCGGATCGTCCGCCAGGGCCACCAGCAACGAGGTGAACACCCCCGCCACCCGGCCGGCCCGCCTCGACCAGCACCGTAGCCAGCCCCGAACCGTCGAGACCGGCCGACCCAGACGCCCCGCGATCCGCCGGTGCCCCCAGCCCGCCGCCGCCAGCTCCAGCCCAGCCCCCACCACCGCAACCAGATCAGCCCGTCTGACCAGGGCCGATGCCGGAAGCAGGACATGCGTGGCCGAGCACGACCCGCACCGGGCCCGCCGCGGGCGCACCTCAACCACTCCCGCCTCGCCCCGCAGCCGCCGAAGCCGCCCCCACCCCCACCGGGCCAGCACCCCGCCACACTGAGGGCACATCAATTCACCAGCCGCCAGACGCCGTTCGACAACCGCGGCGTCGACCTCTACCGTGACCAAGAGCGCCTCCGGGCGCACCCAGACGGCCCCCCGGCTTCGCGACCAACGACAACGGGGGGCCGTTGCCATGTCCGAACATGGTCACCGTGCCCCCCGGCACCCCGAAGATCAATCCCCCTGCAACAACCACTTCGCCATGCTCACCGTGAACGGCAAAACCAGCCCCCACCATCACCATCTTGAGCGGCAATCAACACACGAGAATGCTCGGCATTCCCGCTGTCGCCGACCGGGTGGCGCAAACCGTTGTGGCCCGGTATCTCATGCGACGGGTGGAACCTGTTTTCCATC
>NZ_JBVHLF010000199.1:0-4309 GCF_055559155.1 Kitasatospora sp. NPDC024654 | reverse complement strand
AGGCGGCGGTGAAGACGGGTTCGGTGTCGTAGAGTTCGTGTCCCATGCCGAGTCGTTGTGCGCCTTGGCCGGTGAAGAGGATGGCGAGTTTGCCGCTGCCCCGGGCCGATCCCTGGACGAGGTTGCCGGCCGTGCGCTGCTCGGCGAGGGCGTCCAGCCCGGCCAGCAGCTCCTCGCGGTTCTGGCCCAGGACCACTGCGCGGTGGGGGAAGTGGGTGCGGCCGGTGGTCAGGATGTGCGCGGCGTCGGCGGGACTGATGTCGTCGCGTTCGGTCAGGAAGCGGCGGAGGCGGTCCGCCTGTTCGCGGAGCGCGGGTTCGGTCTTCGCGGAGAGCAGGAGCGGGGCGACCGAGTCCGGTGATTTCGCTGTCTCGGCTGCGGGAGCGGCCTCCAGGATGAGGTGGGCGTTGGTGCCGCTGATGCCGAAGGAGGAGACGGCTGCTCGTCGGGGGTGGTCGGTCTCGGGCCAGGGGCGTGCCTCGGTGAGCAGTTCGACCGCGCCGGCGGTCCAGTCCACGTGCGGGGTCGGCTCGTCGACGTGCAGGGTCTTGGGCAGCATGCCGTGCCGGATCGCCTGCACCATCTTGATCACGCCGCCGATGCCGGCGGCGGCCTGCGCGTGCCCGATGTTGGATTTCAACGAGCCGAGCAGCAACGGGAGTTCGGCCGGCCGGTCCTGTCCGTAGGTGGCGATCAGCGCCTGCGCCTCGATCGGGTCGCCGAGGGTGGTGCCGGTGCCGTGCGCCTCGACCGCGTCCACCTGGTCGGGCGTCAGCCGGGCGTTGGCCAGCGCGGTGCGGATCACCCGCTGCTGGGACGGCCCGTTCGGCGCGGTGAGCCCGTTGCTGGCACCGTCCTGGTTGACCGCCGTACCGCGGATCAGCGCGAGCACCTGGTGGCCGTTGGCTCGGGCGTCGGAGAGCCGCTCCAGGAGCACCATGCCGGCGCCCTCGGCCCAGATGGTGCCGTCGGCGGCGTTCGCGAAGGACTTGGCCCGGCCGTCGGGCGCCAGTCCGCGCTGCCGGCTGAACTCCAGGAACATGCCCGCGTTGGCCATCACGGTCGCGCCGCCGGCCAGCGCCATCGTGCACTCGCCGTTGCGCAGCGCCTGGGTGGCCAGGTGCAGCGCGACCAGCGAGGAGGAGCAGGCGGTGTCCACCGTGATCGCCGGCCCCTCGAACCCGAAGGCGTAGGAGACCCGGCCCGAGGCCACGCTCGCCGTCGTACCGGTGAGCAGGTAGCCCTCGACGCCTTCGGTGCCCTGGCGGACCAGCGGCGCGTACTCCTGGGTGACCACACCCGCGAAGACGCCGACCTGGCCGCCGCGGAGTGTGGCCGGCACGATGCCCGCCCGCTCCAGCGCCTCCCAGCTGACCTCCAGCAGCAGCCGCTGCTGCGGGTCGAGGGCGAGCGCCTCGCGCGGGGTGATGCCGAAGAAGTCGGCGTCGAACCGGTCGGCGTCGTAGAGGAAGCCGCCGTGCCGGGTGTAGGTCCGGCCGATCGCGTCGGGGTCGGGGTCGTAGAGCCCCTCGACGTCCCAGCCGCGGTTGCGCGGGAACTCGCCGATCGCGTCGGTGCCGGACGCGACCAGGTTCCACAGGTTCTCGGGGGTGTCGGCGCCGCCGGGGAACCGGCAGCCCATGCCCACGATCGCGATCGGTTCCTCGTCCCCGGACCGCCCGGACCGCTTGGCGGCGGGCCTGGCCGGGCCGCGTTGCGGCGCCGAGCTCAGCAGCTCGCCGTGCAGGTAGCGGGCGATCGCGGCGGGCGTCGGGTAGTCGAAGGTGAGGGTGGCCGGCAGTCGGAGGCCGACCGCCTTGTTGAGGGTGTTGCGCAGCTCCACCGCGGTCAGCGAGTCGAAGCCCAGCTCCTTGAACGAGCTCTCCGGATCGATCACCGCGGACGGATCGTGGCCGAGCACGGTCGCGATGTGTCCCTTGAGGAAGTCGAGCAGGAACGGGCCCTGCTCCGCCTCGCCGCGCGAGGCCAGCTCCTGGGCCAGCCCGTTCTCGCCGACGCTCGGGCCGGCCTCGGCTGCGCGGCGCGGCCGGGGGCGGTACAGCCCGGCGAGGATCGGGGCGATCGTGCCCGCGGCCGCCTGCGACCGCAGACCCGCGGCGTTGAGGCGGGCGGGTACCAGCACCGCCCGCTCGTGCGACAGCGCGCCGTCGAAGAGGGCGAGGCCCTGCTCGTCCGGCATCGGGGTCAGGCCGGTGCGGGCCATCCGGGCCTGCTCCTGTTCGCCGAGCGTGCCGCCCATGCTCGCCGCGCTGTCCCACAGGCCCCAGGCGAGCGAGGTCGCGGGCAGGCCCTGGGCCCGGCGGAACGAGGCGAGGGCGTCCAGATAGCCGTTGGCGGCCGCGTAGTTGCCCTGGCCGCTCGCTCCGAGGGTGCCGACGATCGAGGAGTACAGGACGAACGCCGTCAGCTCCAGGCCCCGGGTGACGGTGTGCAGGTTCCAGGCGGCGTCGGCCTTGGGCGTCAGGACGGTGTCGAGCCGTTCGGCGGTCAGCGCGGGGATCGTGCCGTCGTCCAGCACACCCGCGCAGTGCACGACGGCGCGCAGCGGGTGTTCGGCCGGGACGGTCGCCAACAGCTCGGTCAGCGCCGGCAGGTCGGCGGTGTCGCAGGCGGCGATCCGCGCCTCGGCGCCCAGCGACGCCAGCTCGGCCGCCAACTCCGTTGCGCCGGGGGCGTCGGGGCCACGCCGGCTGGTCAGCAGCAGGTGCCGGACGCCGTGCCGGGTGACCAGGTGCCTGGCCAGCAGCGCCCCCAGTGCGCCGGTTCCGCCGGTGATCAGCACCGTTCCGTCGGCGTCGAACGCCGGTGCCGGGTCGTCGGCCGGACCGGCCGTCGCCAGCCTGGGGACCGTCATCTTTCCATCGCGAAGGGCGAGTTGCGGTTCGCCGAGACTGACGGCGGCGGCCAGGGCGGCCAGCGAGGCGTCGGAGTCGTCGAGGTCGACCAGGACGAACCGGTCGGGCTGCTCGGACTGCGCGGTGCGGACCAGGCCGTGGACGGCGGCGGCGCCGAGGTCGGTCAGCTCCTGGTCGTCCGCGACGGCCACGGCCGAGCGGGTGAGGATCGCCAGCTTGACGGTCAACTCATCATCCGCCAGAAGCTGTTGGATGATCTTCAGTACTCGGGCGGTGAGTTCGTGCGCCCGGTCGGGTGTCGCGTCGGGGGCGCCGAGGGCGGGCAGGACGGCCAGCTGCGGGACGGGCGCACCGGCGGCCAGCGCGGCGCGCAGCGCGGGGACGTCCTGGTAGGTCGTCGCGTCGATGCCCGCGCGGCGCAGCGCGTCCGTCAGCTCGGTGTCGCCGAGCACCGCCCAGTGCGGTGTCCCCTTGGTCGCGGTGGGCAGTGGCAGCGCGGTCCAGTCGAGCTGGTACAGCTCCTGGGCCGGGGCCGCCTGGGCAGCGGCCATCTGGTCGGTCGCCACGGCCCGCATGGCCAGCGAGGAGATGGTGATCGCGGGCGCCCCGGTGTGGTCCACGATCGCCAGCGAGACCGTGTCAGGAGTCGGGCGGGAGAGCCGGACCCGCAGCCGGGTGGCGCCGACCGAGTGGATCGCCACGCCGCTCCAGGAGAACGGCACCCGGATGCTGTCCTCGGCCGGGGTGGCGCCCAGCACCAGGGCCGCCGGTTGCAGGGCGGAGTCCAGCAGTCCGGGGTGGATGCCGTAGGCGCCGGGGTCCGCGTCGGCCGGGAAGGCCACTTCGCCGTACGTGGTGTCGCCCTGCTGCCAGGCGGCGCGCAGTGAGCGGAAGAGCGGGCCGTAGCCGAAGCCGGCGTCCACGATCCGCCGGTAGAACTCCGTCATGTCCAGTGGACTCGCGTCGGTGGGCGGCCACTCGCCGTCCTCGAACGGCTCGAACGCGCCGGCCGGGTCGCCCACCGCGAGCGCACCGGTGGCGTGCAGGGTCCACTCGGTGCCGGACGGCGCGTCCTCGGCGCGGGAGTACAGGGCGAAGGTGCGGCTGCCGGCGTCGTCCTGTGCGTCGACGGCCAGGCGCAGCTGGAGCGCACCGTGTTCGGGGATGGCGAGGAAGGTGCGGTGGGTCAACTCCTCGATCTGGTCACAGCCCACGATCCGTGCCACGTGCAGCAGCAGGTCCACGAAGGAGACCCCGGGCAGGATGTACGCGCCGTAGATCTCGTGTTCCGGTGCCCAGGCCGGGTGCTCGGCGGAGATTCGGCCGGTGAACAGGTAGCCCTTGCCGTCCGGTAGTTCAGTGACGGTGGTGAGCAGCGGGTGCTCGATGGTGGTCAGGCCGAGGGCGGTGGCGCCGGCGCTGGGGGTGGTGGG
>NZ_JBVHLF010000198.1:0-4349 GCF_055559155.1 Kitasatospora sp. NPDC024654 | reverse complement strand
CCTACGACCCCGACACCCACCAGGCCAACAGCAAGATCAAAACGACTCCCGAGACCACTTTGGCGGCATAGGGGTTGACTCAGGAAACTCATCGCCGCGCCTCCTCAGCTTGACTCCGGCGGCGATGAGCCGCTTGGCGTGCTTCTTGTGGACGGCTTGGCGGGTGACACCGAGCGCCTCGGAGACCTGCGGCCAGCTCCAGCCCGCCCGCATGGCCTGCTCGACAGCGGCGTCCTCCAGTTGATCGGCAAGGCGCCGCAACGCCACGACAGCCGCCAGGGCGTCAGCGGGCTCAGGGGGAAGGGAATTCTCGCCGACGGACATGCAAGCAACTGTAGTTGACTAACGAAGATAGTCAACCTGAGTTGCTAATGACTGGGGCGGAGTGCAGCGATCCCGTCGGAGGCTCGTGATCACGGGCCTCCCTGTCGGCAAACGATCGAATGACGACAGGCGCGGCGGGTGTCCAATGAACCCGGACATTCCGGGGCCTCTTGGCGGCGCGGATCCAATCAGATCCGTTGGTGATTGATGACAGGGTTTGGTGACAGATAGGGTCCGATCCTCCGTATGGAAGGGGCCCCTGATGGCGAACCTGGTCTACAAGCGGGTCGCGACCGACCAGCAGTCGACCGCCCGGTAGAACCTCGTCCTGGACGAGGCCGGAATCGAGGACCCGATCCCGTTCGAGGAGGAGGCCGGCACCTCCAGCCGCCTGCACCCGCTCCAACGCCCGAAGTTCGGCGAACTGCTGGCGTACGCGCGGCCGGGCGACACCGTGCACATCTCCGAGATGTTCCGCCTCGTACGCGGCACCCAGCACATCCTCGACGTGCTCGACGTCCTGCACCGTGACCGTCTCGCCCTGCTCATCCACGACGGCGCGTTCTCCGCGATGGACCTCACCGCCCGCCACCCGCGCACCGGAGAACTGCTGTCCACGGTGAAGTTCATGGTGCAGACCCTCGCCGCCGCCGGCGAACTCCAGCGCGACCTCCAGCGTGAGCTGACCTACGACGGACTGCGGGCCGCCGAGGCCAAGGGCAACAAGGGCGGCCGACGCCCAGCCGTGACGGCCGGGATGACCGACGCCGTCCGCACTGCATACCTGGACGGCCGGTCCATCGCCGCCCTGGCCCGCGAGTACGACGTCAGCCGGGGCGCCATCCGCACGGCCGTCGCCGACCTCATGCCCGAGCACACCGCGGCCAACCACACGGACACACCGGCCCCGGAGCTGCCGGTCGCACTCGACATGCCGGGCAAGGTCGCCGACTTCCTCCGCGTGACCGAGCTGGACGATGCCGAGCGGGCCGCGCTCAACCAGGGCGTGACCGTACGGCGCGGCCAGGGCTACACGCTGCGTATCACCGCCGCGCCCGCGGTTCACCGCCAACTCCTCGCCCGCTGCCAGCCCCTCGATGCCGCCCAGGGCGCCCCGTCGATCCCGGCCCAGCGCAAGGCCCGCCGCGAGTACGAGAACCGCGTCAACGCCCTCCCGGCTACAGCCGGACCTTGATCAATCTCAGCGCCAGCCACGGTTCGGTTGATCCCCGAGGCCGATGTCAGTCCCTCAGGGGCGGCAGTTGCAGCAGCGCCGGGGGCAGGTCGATGATGCCGCGCTGCAGGTACCAGGCGCGGGCCCAGCGCAGGACCACCCCGCGGCGAAGCCGCCACTGGTCGCAGAACTGGGACAGCACGTCGTCGCAGAAGTCCTCGCGCAGCAGGACCAGGGTGTCGTCCTGCGGCCAGCCCTCCATGGAGATCCCGGCCTTCTCCGGGCTGCCCAGGTCCAGGGCGTCGGCCAGGACCGCCGCCGCGGCCCGGCTGGTGCCGCTGCCGTTGTAGCCCCATCCGAAGCCCCCGAACTCGTCCTCGTCCTTGGGCCGCAGCTCGCGCAGCACCTTCACGCCCTTGCGCTGGGTCGGCCCGAACTCCGGCTTCTCCACCCAGATCCGGGCCGGCTGCCACTGCCGGTCCTCGTCGCTGCCGCTCTCGGGCCCGTCCTGAACGCCGTGATACGTCCGGTCCTCATACTCCATGCCGTTCCCCTCCCCTGTGATGACGACGCCCGGCTCAGCGCTCCACCCACTCGTACCCGTCGTCCTCGCCGAACAGGGCCTCCTCGCCGACCTCGTCCAGCTCCAGGTCCAGTGCGTCGGCCTCGCTCGCGTCCATGGGCACCATGATGCCCTCGGAGATCGAACGCCCACGGCACTTCACTGCAACCCGCCGTCAGGACGTCCGCACGGCCCCGGCGATCCGGTCGGCGTAGGCGCGGTACGCCTTGCGCCCGGCCGGGGTGGAACCGTCACCGGCGAGGGCGGCGCACTGCTGCAGCGCGGCCTGGTGAAGCGCGAGCGGGGCGGTGACGCGCACCGAGTAGCCCTGTCCGCGGCGGGCGGTACGGCCGCCCTGCAGGGCTTCACGGACGGCAGCGTCCCCGGTGTCGCGGAGGTGGTCGGCCAGCAGGCCGGGAACGTCGAGCACCACCAGGGCGCCGGGCTCGGGCTCGCCCTGCTCGGCTTCGGCGGCGGCGCCGTCCTGCGTCTCGGGGTTGTCGGGGAGTTCGCGGGCACCGGCGGCGTCCAGGACGCGGCGGATGGTCTTGGGAGCGACCTGGTGCTGTCGGGCGAGGGCCTTGACCGCGGCCCCTTCCCCGTACGCCTCGACGACCTCGGCCACCGCCTTCTCATCGAGGGCTGCCGGACGGCCGAGGGTCTTGCCGGCGGCTTCGGCGGCGGCGACGCCTTCCTTGGTGTTCTCCGAGATCACGTCGCGCTGGAACTCCAGCACTCCGGCGAGCATGGTGACGAAGAGCTTGGTCTGCGGGTCGTCGGCCGCCAGGTCGAAGCCGGACCACGCGCCGGTGGCGATGTGCAGGTGCAGGCCGCGCTGCTGGAGGACTTCGCGGATCTGGATGACGTCCTTGGTCGAGCGGAACAGCCGCGCGGCGTCGGCGATGCGGATGGTGTCCCCGACCGCCGCGTCATCGAGCAGCCGGCGGAACCCGGCGCGGTTGATCGCGTAGACGCGGGAGGAGGTGGCCGGGTCCTCGTACTTCGGGGCGTCGGACTTGAGCAGACTGTCCAGAGCGTGGAGTTGGCGGGCATTGGTCTGTTTGTCGGTGGAATGCCGCAGATACAGACGGTCTGTCACGTATCGCCCCTTCCTGCGTCATTCGGCTTGGCGCCGACCGCGACCATAAGGGGGCGGAATGGGGAGGCGCAATCGCGGAGTGGAGCGGATTGGATCGACACCCCGAAATGATCCGAAATGTCCATCTCTCGTCAATGGATCGGCGACTGGGGGCGTAATCAATCGATTCAGCCCCCAGGGGCCATTCAACCGAGAGTGCGAAGCGGGACCGGCGCCGTCACAACGAGTCACTGCAACTACGCATAGCTACTCGTCTGGTGGCGGCAGTTAGTACGAGAACAGGGCCTCGACCGAACTGCCCTACTACTAGGGTGGCGTGATGAAGCTTCTCCTTACCGACTCCGGTGTCAGGAACGCGAGCATTCTGGCGGCGCTGGTCGATCTCCTGGGTAAACCGATCGCCGAGGCCAGCGCCCTCTGCATCCCCACTGCGGGGTACGGGGGCCCGTGCGGGGATCCGGGCGGGCCCTGGCGTTTCATCAGCGGACGGTCCCCCAGTCCCATGACCGAGTTGGGGTGGAAGTCGGTGGGCGTGCTGGAGCTCACCGCACTGCCCAGCATCGACAAGGAACGCTGGATCTCCTGGGTCCGAGAGGCAGACGCCCTGCTGGTGAACGGTGGCGATGCGCTGTACCTGTGCCACTGGATGCGGGAGTCCGGACTGGCCGACCTCTTCCCGTCGCTGCGCGACACGGTCTACGTAGGGCTCAGCGCCGGGAGCATGGTGCTGACTCCCCGGATCGGGGATGAGTTCGTCGACTGGCAGTCGCCCATCGGCGACGACAGCACGCTGGGAGTCGTCGATTTCTCCATCTTCCCGCACCTCGACCTCCCGGATTGTCCGGAGAGGAGCCTGGCCGAGGCGGAACGCTGGGCCGCCGAGATAAAGGGTCCGGCATACGCCATCGACGCTCAGACTGCCATCAAGGTGACTGACGGCAGCATCGAGGTCGTCTCCGAGGGTCACTGGAAGCTGCTCAACCCAGCATCATGAACGCCGACGACCGTGAGTCCGCGATCGAAGCGATCCTCGCCAACACCAAGACCGCGATGACCGGGCTGCCCGCGCTGCACGAATGTGCGGGCGAGCCATCGCCTAGTACTACAGGGATAGATCTCGATTGGCGGGTGCGGCAGGATGTTCTGCTGTGAGTGCGCGAGGTCAGGTCGACGATGAGGTGACGGCGGAG
>NZ_JBVHLF010000197.1:0-4392 GCF_055559155.1 Kitasatospora sp. NPDC024654 | reverse complement strand
CGGACGAGCGCGACCGCGTCCCGCTTGAACTCCGCCGTATACCGCTTGGCCATGTTGCTCTTGATTCCCACCTGGTGCTGCTTCCTCCGGGCTTGTATCGCCCAGTCTCCAGGTGTCCAACCTCAAGGGGAAACTTCAGGAAGCACCCCGAGTTCGGATACCTCACTCCGTTCGAAACCCGAGCCAGGCCGCAGCACCACTTCATCCGTTGTCCAAGATCCGGAGGGAACTTCACCCCCCACATCGAAGAACCTGACCACGGCAGCTACCCCCACGAAGAGTTCGACACCAAACCGACCATCTTCACCTTCCCAAACAACGTCTTCGGGCCACTGAAAATCTGACCCCATCCAGCCCCTGAACACCGAAGAAGCCGAAGAACAAACCGAGAAACTCAAGGCTCCACAACAACCCAAGCCAACTACCACAACAACCCGAACGAAACGCCGCAACACTCCGAACGGGACACCGCGACAACCCAGCCGAGGTGCCATGACCGGCGTCACCCGGTCGGCCCAGCAGCAATCGCGCCGCCCAGCGCCCCGAACCTAGGGTCGACCCAAGCCCAGGCTCGGCCATCGGGCTGCTCGGCCATCGGGCCGAAGGACCTCCGCCCGGCCGTGCCGGAAGGGAGCGAACCCATGTACCCGGTACGCACGTCCATCATCGCACTCAGCGCGAGCGCCCTGCTGGCCCTCACAGCCCCCACGGCCAACGCCACCAGCCCGACCGCCACCGTGAACCCCAACATGCACACGCACCCCGGCCAGACAGTCGCGCTGACCCTGCACGGCTGCGCCAATCCCAAAGCCGGCGGATGGGCCCGAGGCACCCCCATCGCGAAGGGCTCCAGAACCCTGAGCCCGATCGGATTCACCCAACTCAAGCCCGGCCCACACGGCAACCTCGTCGGCACCGCGAAACTCGCCAACGTGCAGCACCGACAAAGCTACAACATCTCCTTCGTCTGCAGATCAGACCCCAAGACCGTGGTAACCGCCACCGTAGCGGTGAAGTAACCACACCCCACCACCCCCACCAGCCCCCAGCCACACCCACACTCAACGAGCCGGTGGCCCCCGCCCCCAAAGCACGGGACCACCGGCTCACCCACACCCCCAAAAGCCCCCAGAACCACCAACCCACCCACACACCCCCCAAGAACACTGGTGAAGTTCCACCCTGCGGTTGGACACCGATCTTCTACGCCGCGAGGGTATGACCTTGCTGGTGTCGCCGCCGGATCTCGAGTGGGGTGAGGTAGCCCCCAGTCGGGGTGTTTGCGTAGGCGCCTGCGGTTGTAGGCGGGTGAGCTCCTCGCGCTCGGCGCTGGTCAGCTCGCCTGGCCGGCCCTCGCCCCGGTCGGTACGGTCCTGCTTCACCCAGCCCCGCAGCCCCTCCGGGCTGACCCCCAGCTCCCGGGCGATCTCGGTGACGTTCCGGTGCGGAGAGGACCGGACGAGCGCGACCGCGTCCCGCTTGAACTCCGCCGTGTAGCGCTTACTCATGTTGCTCTTGATTCCCACCCGGCACTGCTTCCTCTGGGCTCACACGTCCCAGTGTCCACGTGTCCAACCACGGGGTGGAACTTCACTGGTGAGCCCCCGCTCACCCACACCCCCTCCCCCCGAACAGCCCGAACCACCACCCCACTCACCCCCCAAGGGGCCCGGAACCACCAACCCACCCACACCTCCCCGAACAGCGCGGAACCACCAACCCCCGCCCCGCCTCCCCCTCCCCCAAAGCACGCGAGCGAGCCCCCACCCACCCCCACCCACCACCCCCACCACCACCCGCCACCCACCAGGGGTCACCGGCCGGTCACCCAAGCGCTTGATCTCCTGTAGGGATACGATTACCGTACGTATGGTTGCCTTGGGCAACCAGCCCATGGGGGGTGGGGCATACCGAGGTCCCGCCCGACGTGGCGGCCCGTCACCACAGGCCACCACCAACGAACATGACAACGGCCGGCGAGCACGGGGAGCGCACGCCGACCACAGAAGGGACCAGCCGTCATGCCCGGCGATACCCAGCAATTCCGCACCTACGTCGAAGACAGCCTCGACGCCCTCGCACAACACCCCCACCACGAAGCCCTCGTCCACGAGGACCGACGCATCAGCGCGGGCGACCTACGCGACCTCGTCTACCAAATGGCCCACGCCATGCTCGCCCAAGGCCTCGGCCGCACCAAGACCGTCACCCTGCTGAGCGGCAACCTGCCCGAAACGATCGCCGCCCGCTACGCCGCCAACCTCATCGGCTGCACCGTCAACCACCTCTACAACAAACTCTCCGCAGAGGTCCAGGCCGCGATCGTCACCGACGTCGAAACCGCCGCACTCATCGTCGACCCACGCCTGGCCGAACGAGCCACCGAACTCACCGCCCTCGCCCCCGTCCCCACCATCCTCACCCTCGGGAAAGCGAACATCGGCGACGACCTCCTCACCCTGGCCGCCGAACAACCAACCGACCCCATCACCACCCTCGCCCACCCCGACGACATCATCAGCATCCGCCACACCGGCGGCACCACCGGCCACCCCAAAGGCATCTGCAGCACCTTCGGCCAAGCCGCCGCCTTCCGCGGCGGCCTCGAAGACTCCGAACAAACCGAACGCCAACTCGTCTGCACCACCCTCGCCCACGCCGCCGGCCACCTCACCGACCACACCCTCGCCGCCGGCGGCACCGTCATCCTCCTCGAAGACTTCGACCCCGCCCAAGTCCTCGCCACCATCGAACGCGAACACATCACCCGCCTGTTCGTCCTCCCCCCACTCCTCTACCAACTCCTCGACCACCCCACCCTCCCCACCACCAACACCACCACCCTGCGCACCCTCATCTACGGCGGCTGCCAAGCCTCCCCCACCCGCCTCACCGACGCACTCCACCGCCTCGGCCCCGTCCTCTTCCAGTTCTACGGCCAAAACGAAGCCGGCGGCATCAGCACCCTCACCACCACCGACCACGACCCCACACGCCCCGACCGACTCCGCTCAGCCGGCAAAATCCTCCCCGGCGTCGAAGTCGAAATCCGCGACCCCCAAGACCACGCACTACCCACCGGCGAACTCGGCGAAATCTGCGTACGCTCCCAAACCGTCATGCAAGGCTACTGGAAACAACCCGAACTCACCGCAGAAGTACTCCGCGACGGCTGGCTCCACACCGGCGACCTCGGCCACCTCGACAACGACGGCTACCTCACCATCGTCGACCGCCTCAAGGACATGATCATCGTCGTCGGCGGCCACGTCTACACCACCGAACTCGAAGACCTCCTCAACACCCACCCCCACATCCAACAAAGCGCCGTCTTCGGCGTCCCCGACACCGACAACATGGAACAAATCCACGCAGTCATCGTCACCACCCCCAACACCACCATCAACGAACAAGAACTACGCGAAATGGTCCGCCAACAACGCGGACCCATGTACGAACCCACCCACATCACCCAAACCCACACCCTCCCCCTCACCGACGCCGGCAAACCCGACAAAAAACTCCTCCGCCAACAAACCCAAAGCACCCCCACCAACTAAACACCCCCACCAACACCACCCACAAAAACCCAGGCAACGTCCACTGCGGCCACTGGAGGTGTGGCGGCGATCCTGTGCCGGTGCGCGGACTGACCGACCAGGAAAGGACAGATGCCGCAGCTGATAGGGCGCCGGGGCACTATGAAGTCGGCGCCCCATCGGCGGCCGATGATGCTGCTGGCGTCCGTGGGTGGGGTGGGAACCGGTGCCCGGTGATCGCCCGGCGGGTCCAGACCGACGGGCGAAGTGGGGGCAAGACGCCAGGGCCCGCCCGATCACGCCGTGTCCGCCGCGGTCGGGTCGTGGCGTCGCAGCCGGGCGAGGGCGTCGGCGCGTTCCTCCCAAGCGCCGACGCGTTGGTCCTCGATCCCGTACACCTGGGCCAGCCGGCCCGTCGCGAAGCCGGCCGAGGCGACATCGCGACGGGCCGGGTCGACCGGCTGGGGTGCGTTCGACGGAACGCCATCGGTGCCGTGCGGACTCGATATCCGCAACGTGAAGGGCATCCGCCAGGGAGGGCGTCCACTCGCCAACGCGGCGTAACGCCTCCGGCTCAACCGGGTGGAACGGCCTACCGCGCGCTCTCCGGTGTCCAGCGAAGCGTCATGTCGGGCAGGTTCTCCATGTTGCGATCGCCATCATTGGTGTCGAGGACGGTGAAACCGTGACGCTCGTAGAACGCGCGGGCATCGATGTTCTGCTGAAAGACGTGCAGGGACACCCCGTCAGGGCTGTGCTGAACCGCCCCGGGTTCGGTGGGGACTCGATTTCGTGTAAGGATTCGAGTCATGGCACGTCCTTCCTCCTACCCGCCTGAGCTGCGCCGTCGTGC
>NZ_JBVHLF010000196.1:0-4406 GCF_055559155.1 Kitasatospora sp. NPDC024654 | reverse complement strand
CTGACCGGGGCCACCGGCACCCTCGGTGGCCTGTTCGCCCGCCACCTGGTCACCGAGTACGGTGCGCGCCGGCTGCTGCTGGTCTCGCGCCGCGGTCGCGCGGCCGAGGGCGTGGACGAGCTGGTGGCGGACCTGTCGGCGCTGGGCGCGGAGGTCGCCGTCGCGGCCTGTGACGTGTCCGACCGTGCCGCGCTGGCCGAGCTGATGGGTTCGCTGGAGCACCCGCTCACCGCCGTGGTGCACACCGCCGGCGTGCTGGACGACGGCACCATCTCCTCGCTCACCTCCGAGCGGGTCGACACCGTGCTGCGTCCCAAGGTGGACGCGGCCTGGCACCTGCACGAGCTGACGAAGTGTCAGAACCTTTCCGCCTTCGTGCTGTTCTCCTCGGCTGCCGGGGTGTTCGGCGCGGCCGGCCAGGGCAACTACGCGGCGGCCAACAGCTTCCTGGACGCGCTCGCCCAGCGCCGCCGGGCGGCCGGTCTGCCGGCGGCCTCGCTGGCCTGGGGCCTGTGGGCCGAGGACGGCGGCATGGCCGCCGCCCTGGTCCGCTCGGACGTCGAGCGGATGGCGCGCGGCGGCGTCACGGCGCTGACCGCCGAGGACGGCCTGCTGCTCTTCGACGTGGCCGTGCGGTCGCCCGAGCCGCTGCTGGTCCCGGTCCAGCTGGACCTGGCGAGCCTGCGGGCCCAGGGCGCCGCGGGCCTGTTGCCGCCGCTGCTGCGCGGTCTGGTCCGCGGGCCGCTGCGGCGCGCCGCCAGGAGCACCGACGCCGCCGCCGGCGGGGTGGCCGGTTCGGCACTGGCACAGCGGCTGGTGGCGCTCTCCGAGGCCGAGCGCGACACCGCGCTGCTGGAGCTGGTCTGCGCGGAGGTCGCGGCGGTCCTCGGCTACCCGAACCACGCCTCGGTGGACGCCACCCGGGCGTTCAAGGAGCTCGGCTTCGACTCGCTGACCGCCGTCGAGCTGCGCAACCGCCTGGGTGGGGTCACCGGCCTGCGACTGCCGGCCACCCTGGTCTTCGACTACCCGACCCCGACCGCGCTCGCCGAGTTGCTGGGCATCGAGTTGCTGGGCTCGCTCCCCGGCGCCGGGCTGCCGGTCACGGCGGCCGCCGTGGTGGAGGAGCCGATCGCGATCGTCGGCATGGCCTGCCGGTTCCCGGGCGGGGTGACCTCGCCCGAGGGCCTGTGGGACCTGGTGGCCGACGGGCGGGACGCGGTCTCCTTCTTCCCGGAGGACCGCGGCTGGGACGTGGAGAACCTGTACCACCCGGACCCGGACCACCCGGGGACCTCGTACACCCGTGAGGGTGGCTTCCTGCACCGCGCGGGGGCGTTCGACCCGGCGTTCTTCGGCATCAGCCCGCGCGAGGCGATGTCGATCGACCCGCAGCAGCGCCTGCTGCTGGAGACCTCCTGGGAGGCCTTCGAGCGGGCCGGCATCGACCCGGCCACCCTCAGGGGCAGCCGCACCGGCGTCTTCGTCGGCGTGATGTACAACGAGTACGGCATGCTGCTCGCACAGTCGGTCGAGGGACTGGAGGGCCAGGTCGGCACCGGCACCTCCGGCAGTGTTGCCTCCGGCCGGGTGTCCTACACGCTGGGCCTGGAGGGCCCGGCGGTGACGATCGACACCGCCTGCTCGTCGTCGCTGGTGGCGTTGCACCTGGCCTGCCAGTCGCTGCGGTCGGGTGAGTCGACGCTGGCGCTGGCCGGTGGTGTGACCGTGATGCTGACGCCGGGCACCTTCGTGGAGTTCAGTCGCCAGCGCGGGTTGGCGACCGACGGCCGGTGCAAGGCGTTCTCGGACGACGCGGACGGCACCGGCTGGGGCGAGGGCGTGGGCATGCTGCTGGTGGAGCGGCTCTCCGACGCGCGCCGCAACGGGCACCCGGTGCTGGCGATCGTGCGCGGCAGCGCGGTCAACCAGGACGGTGCCAGCAACGGTCTGACGGCCCCCAACGGCCCGGCCCAGCAGCGGGTGATCAAGCAGGCGCTGGCGAACGCCGGGCTGTCGGCCGCTCAGGTCGACGTGGTCGAGGCACACGGCACCGGGACCCGGCTGGGTGACCCGATCGAGGCGCAGGCCCTGCTCGCCACCTACGGCAAGGACCGGGACGCCGACTCCCCGCTCTGGCTCGGCTCGATCAAGTCGAACCTGGGGCACACCCAGGCCGCCGCCGGCGCCGCCGGGATCATGAAGATGGTCATGGCGATGCGGCACGGTGTGCTGCCGAAGACCCTGCACGTCACCGAGCCGTCCACGCACGTGGACTGGTCGGTGGGTGCGGTGGAGCTGCTGGCCGAGGCCCGCGAGTGGCCGCAGGGCGGCGAGCCGCGCCGCGCGGCGGTGTCGTCCTTCGGCATCAGCGGCACCAACGCGCACGTCCTGCTGGAGCAGGCGCCGGCCGTCGAGGGGGTTCCCGGGGAGCGCGGGGTCGAGGCGCGGACACCGGCGGCGGTGCCGTGGGTGCTGTCGGGGCGGACGGTGGAGGCGTTGCGCGGGCAGGCCGAGCGGCTGCTGAGTCGGCTGGAGACCGAGCCGGACGCGGACCTGGCGGACGTCGGGTTCTCGCTGGCCACGACCCGGGCGGCCTTCGAGCACCGGGCGGCGGTGATCGGCGGCGAGCCGGCCGAGCTGCGCGGCGCGTTGGAAGCGCTGGCCCGTGGTGAGTCGCCGGCGCGTTTCGTGGCCGGTCGGGCCGGGTCGGCGGGCCGGACGGCGTTCCTGTTCGCGGGTCAGGGCAGCCAGCGGGCTGGTATGGGTGCGGAGTTGTACGAGGCGTTCCCGGTGTTCGCGGCGGCGTTCGACGCGGTCTGTGCGGAGCTGGACGGGCACTTGGGCCGTCCGTTGAAGGATGTCGTCTTCGCGGGCGAGCGGATCGACGAGACGGCTTGCACGCAGCCGGCGTTGTTCGCGGTCGAGGTGGCCCTGTTCCGGCTCGTTGAGTCCTGGGGCGTCCGCCCGGACTTCCTGGCGGGTCACTCGATCGGTGAGCTGGCCGCCGCGCACGTCGCGGGTGTGCTCTCGCTGGGCGATGCCGCGACCCTGGTGGCGGCGCGTGGTCGGCTGATGCAGCAACTGCCCACTGGTGGTGCGATGGTGGCCGTGCAGGCTGCCGAGGGCGAGGTGCTGCCGCTGCTGGCCGGTCGCGAGGCCGAGTTGGGTCTCGCGGCGGTCAACGGTCCGTCCTCGGTGGTGCTTTCGGGCGCCGAGGCGGCCGTGCTGGAGGTCGCGGGCAAGCTGGCCGAGCAGGGGCGCAAGACGAAGCGGCTCACGGTGAGCCATGCGTTCCACTCGCCGTTGATGGAGCCGATGTTGGAGGAGTTCCGCACGGTCGTGGCGGGTCTGACCTTCCACGCGCCGCGGATCCCGATCGTCTCGACGCTGGACCAGGAGGCCGACCTCACCACCCCCGACTACTGGGTGCGCCACGTCCGCGAGGCCGTGCGCTTCCGCGACGCCGTCGCGACCCTGGAGGGCCGGGGTGTCCGCACCTTCCTGGAGCTCGGCCCGGACGGCACCCTGACCGCGCTCGGCCAGGGGTGCGTGACCGAGGACGCGGTGTTCGTACCGGTGCTGCGCCGTGACCGGGTGGAGGCGGAGACCTTCACCGCCGCTCTGGCTCAGCTCTTCGTACGGGGTGGCAGGCTGGACTGGGAGGCGGTCTTCGCCGGCACCGATGCCCGGCGCGTCGACCTGCCCACCTACGCCTTCCAGCACGAGAACTTCTGGCCCCGCCCGCTGACCGGCTGGGTCGGCGACGTCGCCTCCGCCGGTCTGGGCGTCGCCGACCACCCGCTGCTGGGCGCTTCTCTCGCCCTGGCGGACGCCGACAGCCACGTCTTCACCGGCCGGCTCGCACTGGACACCCACCCGTGGCTGGCGGACCACGCGGTGGCCGAGACCGTGCTGCTGCCGGGTACGGCCTTCGTCGAGCTGGCGCTGCGGGCCGGTGAACAGGTTGGCTGTGGGCTGCTGGAGGAGTTGACGCTGGAGGCGCCGCTGGTGCTCCCCGCCAAGGGCGCGGTGCAGGTGCAGGTCACCGTCGGCACGCCTGACGGCACCGGCCGGCGCGGCATCAGCCTCTACTCGCGGGCCGAGGACGCGCCGCTCGACCAGCCGTGGACCCGGCACGCCAACGGCCTGCTCGCGGTCGGTGCGGCCGAGGCGCCCACCGACCTGGCGCAGTGGCCGCCGGCCGGTGCGGAGGCCGTCGCGGTCGACGGGCTGTACGACGGTTTCGCCCTGGCCGGGTTCGGTTATGGTCCGGTGTTCCAGGGCCTGCGGGCGGCCTGGCGTCGGGGTGGTGAGTTGTTCGCCGAGGTGGTGTTGCCGGAGGAGAGCCGGTCGGAGGCGGGTCTGTTCGGTCTGCACCCGGCGCTGCTGGATGCCGCGTTGCA
>NZ_JBVHLF010000195.1:0-4491 GCF_055559155.1 Kitasatospora sp. NPDC024654 | reverse complement strand
CGACGCGCAGTCCTACCCGACACCGCCCCGGGAACGGACCAACGCGACATCACAGGCATGAGATCAACCGGCCGCTGCCGTGAAACATCGAGGCCAGGCCGCTACTGTGAGCGGCGGGCAGGAAGCGCAAGCCCGCACCGCCGACCGGCACACCGAGCAAAGGCTCAGGGCGGTCCACGGTGATCCGGTATCGATCCGGCATACCGCAACTGTTCGGCGCGCCCGACGACCATGCATCGGGCCGCAGCGACCGTGCTTCCCGCACCGACGTGCGCCGCGGTGCGAGGCTCCTTGAGCGGCGATACGTTGCTTGAGAGGGACTCCACGAACAGGCGAGGAGGCCGTCATGCTGGAGTTAGCGTTAGTGGCGCTGGCCGAAGCCTGCGGCAAGGCAGTGGTTTCGGCTGCGGGCACGGATGCGTGGAACGGGTTCCGGCACGCGATTGCGCGCTGGTTCGGGCGCGGTGACGCACAGCGTGAGCAAGCGGAGCTGGAGCGTTTGGACCAGACGGCAAGCGCTCTCCAGGCTACGGAACCGGACCATGTGGAGCAGACACGCATCCGCCAGGAGTCGTCCTGGCAGACCCGCATCGAGGCGATGCTGGAGAACCTGGACGAGGCGGAGCGGCAACAGGCCGCCGATCAGCTGCGGGCCCTGCTGGCCCAGCACGCCCCCCAAACCGGAGTGTCGGCCGGGGCAGGCGGACTGGCCGCTGGCGGCGACGTGAACATCCACGCCGAGAAGAGCTCAATCGCGGCCGGCGTCATCCACGGGGACGCGAGCCTCGGCCGCCCTCCCAAGCCGGATCCGTCCCAGGGCTGAACGGACCGGCTACCCCCAGCCCACCCCCAGACCCGACGCCCATCCCCACCGCCGCGCCGGAAAGCGTCACCGCCCAATACGGCAGCCAAGCCGTCGGCATCGTCGCTGCCGGCGGTCGGGTCATGTTCCAAGCCGCGCCGCGACCGCCGGTGACCTGGCCGCACCAGGTCGGTGTGTTGCCCCGGCAGGCCGATTGCTTCCAGGACCGCGCTACCGCCCAGCAGCTGGAGCAGGGGCTGGGCGGCGGGGACACCGTGGTGCTGACCGGTATGGGCGGGGTCGGCAAAACCCAGCTCGCCGCCCACCAGGCCCGCACACTGTTGCAGAGGGGGAAACTGGACCTCCTGGTGTGGATCACCGCCTCCACCCGCGACGCGGTCATCGCCGGGTACGCACAAGCCGCGACCGAGATACTCGGCGCCGACCCCGCTGATTCCGAGTCCGCCGCACAGGCGTTCCTGGCCTGGCTCGAACCCAAGGCCGGCGACGTGCAGCACGGCTGGCTCGTGGTCCTCGACGACCTCACCGACCCCGCCGACCTGCGCGACCTATGGCCCCCCGCCAACCCCCACGGCCACACCCTGATCGCCACCCGCCGCCGCGAGGCCGCGCTCACCGGACCCGGCCGCCGCCTGATGACCGTCGGCCTGTTCACCGACGACGAAGCCACCGCCTACCTCACCACCGCCCTGGCCGCGCACGACCGCCACGAACCCACTGACCAACTCGCCGCCCTCGCCAACGATCTCGGCCACCTCCCACTGGCGTTGTCACAGGCCGCCGCCTACCTCATCGACTCCGACCTCGACTGCGCCACCTACCGAGACTTGCTGGCCGACCGCGCGAGCACCCTCACCGACGTACTGCCCGAGGCCTCCGGGCTGCCCGACAACCAGCCCACCACCGTTGCCGCCGCCTGGTCCCTGTCCCTGGAACGCGCCGACCAGCTACGCCCAGCGGGCCTGGCCCGGCCTATGCTCCAGCTTGCGGCCATGCTCGACCCCAACGGCATTCCCACCTCGGTCCTGGAAAGCCCCCCAGCCCTTGCCCACCTCGCCCAGCACCGCACCGCCGCCGCATCCGAACCGGCCCACACTGCCCCGGTGACGGCCCCGACCGCCACACAGGCGCTGCGGGCACTGCACCGTCTGAGCCTGATCGATCACACCCCCGACACGCCCCACCAGGCGGTACGCGTCCACCAACTCCTCCAACGTGCCGTCCGCGACACCCTCACCCCCCAAGGCCGCGACCAGGCCGCCTGGGCCGCTGCCGACGCCCTGGTGGCCGCCTGGCCTGATGTGGAGCGCGACACCACCCTCGCCCAAGCACTGCGCGCCAACACCGACGCACTCGCCCACCACTCCGAAGACGCCCTGTACCAGGCCGATGGCGTCCACCCCGTGCTCTTCCGCACCTGCACAAGCCTGGGCGAAGCCGGCCAGGTCACCGTCGCCGTCGAGCACCTCCAGCACCTAGCCAGCGCCGCCCAGCACCATCTGGGGCCCGAGCACCCCGACACCCTCGCCGCCCGGGGCAACCTCGCCCACTATCGGGGGCGGGCGGGGGATGCGGCCGGCGCCGCTAAAGCCGTCGAGAAACTGCTGCCCGACCTGCAGCGGGTGCTGGGGCCCGACCACCCCGAGACCCTCACCGCCCGGAACAACCTCGCCCACTGGCGGGGGGAGGCGGGGGATGCGGCCGGCGCCGCTAAAGCCGTCGAGAAACTGCTGCCCGACCTGCAGCGGGTGCTGGGACCCGACCACCCCAACACCCTCACCACCCGGAACAACCTCGCCCGCTGGCGGGGGGAGGCGGGGGATGCGGCCGGCGCCGCTAAAGCCGTCGAGAAACTGCTGCCCGACCTGCAGCGGGTGCTGGGACCCGACCACCCCGAGACCCTCACCGCCCGGAACAACCTCGCCCACTGGCGGGGGGAGGCGGGGGATGCGGCCGGCGCCGCTAAAGCCTTCGAGAAACTGCTGCCCGACCTGCAGCGGGTGCTGGGACCCGACCACCCCAACACCCTCACCACCCGGAACAACCTCGCCCACTGGCGGGGGGAGGCCGGGGATACAGCTGTTCATTAATCGACCGATTGATGAACAAGATCAGTAGCACGGGTTCGGGGCCAAGGGCACCAACGAGGGCCTGGACGCCGCCCGAGCCCGGGGCGCCCGCGGTCTGCTCTCCCGCCCGCAGAACCGTCACCTCGATCGCCAAACTGCTCCAGCCGGTGGAGTGACCGGCGCATCGCCGCAGGTCAGCCATATCCGGTGCTTTTGCGGCCGATGATCCGGCTGCCCCCTCAGGCGGCAGCCCAGCAGAGCCGGGGCGCACGGGACTACGGGTGCGTGCGCTCAGTGGTGGAACACCCGTGCAGCGGTGTCCAGCCAGGTCCAGTTGACCGGCGCGTACTGCTTCTTCAGCGCGAGGCGACCGGGGCCGTAGCCCTTGAGTGCGCTCTCGACAGCGGCGGGCAGGGCGTCGAGGTCCTCCGGCACCGGGACGCGGAGCAGCACCTGCTGCTTGCGGTGGACGAGGAGGATCTCGCCGGCCGGGCTGCACTCCAGCAACGCGAAGTTGGTGAGGGGCTTGAACGGCTTGTCGGCGGTGGACAGTCGGGAGCGCAGTTTCCCGTCGGCGGTCCAGGCGTAGAAGCCGTAGCGGTTGAGGTGTGTCAGCGGTCAAGTAATTCCCCACGATCTTCATGATCAGCGTCACGTAATTCCCCACCTGGGCTGGGGCCGTGACGGGCCGCCCGATGGCTGAGTGTGCGGCTGGTCCGGTCGGTCAAGGGCGCCTTCGGCGGCGCTCCGCGCTGGCCTGACGGCCACCCTGGACAGCCCTGACCAGCCTGAACGACGGTCTGGCTATCGGGCGGCCCGGAGACCTCTGGCGCCATGGGGATCTCGACGCGCGGTCACCGTCCCCATGTCCCCGACGGTCGCGGCACCGCCGTCCCCCTGGCCCATTACGTGACGTTCGGGGTGGGGAATTGGCTGACCGTCGACACGTGCCGTCGGGGGCGTAGCGGGTGATCGCCTGGTAGTTGAGGTTGCAGTGAGCGGCAGACGTCGGGTCGCCGAGCTGGGCGTGCGCGAGAGCGAGGTCGATCCGGGCGATGGCCTCGCGGCTGGGCGAGCGGGAGGCGGCGGGGGCGGCCTCATAGACGGCTGGCGCCGGCCTTGACCGCCTTCGTGGCGAAGTAGCCGGAGAGCCAGCCGGCGGTGGCGTCCGAGTGGTGCGGCGCCTCGGCGAAGCCGGTGATGGCGAAGCCCGCCGCGATCTGCCCGCCGAGCTGCTCGGTGAGCGTGTGGCTGTACTCCACCGGCGCGTCGAGGCCCCACAGCCGTTCCCGCTCGGCGGGCTCCAGGTGGGTGAGGTCGCTGTAGGGCAGGCGGTGGCGCACCACCAGCTCGCCGCGCGCCTCCAGAGGCTCGGCATCGAAGAGGTAGACGTCCGGGTTGAGGAAGCCGGACAGCAGCGTCCCGCCGGGGCGCAGCACGCGGTGGCACTCGCGCCAGACCGGCCCCGGCTCCGGGATGAACAGGTTGGAGACCGGGTGGACGACTAGGCCCGTACTTCGCAGATCGGTGATTCGGATGGTTTGGCCGGTTGGCTGGTGTCCGGGACGGGGTCGGGAGCGTTGACTGGGTGTGTCGATG
>NZ_JBVHLF010000194.1:0-4572 GCF_055559155.1 Kitasatospora sp. NPDC024654 | reverse complement strand
CCGTCTTCGCCCTGGCCAAGCACCGCCCCACCGCCGCCCTCAAAGCCCTGGACGCCTGGATCAACTGGGCCCGGCGCTGCCGCATCCCCGCCTTCGTTGAGACATCAACGACGCACCTTCCGGGAGGCAACGTGTTGTTTCTTGACGGCTCCAGCGGATCACGCACGTCTGCACGGTGGCGCGGGGCCAGGTGGCGGTGACTGCCCCTGGCAGGCCCTTCAGGCCGTCGCAGCAGACGATGCACACGTCCTCGATGCCCCGGTTGCGCAATTCGGACAGTACCGCCATCCACGTGGTCGCGCCCTCGCCCTCGGCACCGACCCACAGGCCCAGCACGTCCTTGCGGCCGTCCATGTCGACCCCGACCGCCACGTAGACGGGCTTTGAACTCACCGCGCCGGAGCGGATCTTCACCCACAGTGCGTCGATGTAGATGATCGGCCAGATCGTGTCCAGCGGCCGGTTCTGCCAGGCGGCCAGCTCGTCCGCCACGGCGTCGGTGACCTTGCTGATCAGGTCGGCGCTGACCTCGACGCCGTAGATCTGGGCGAGGTGGGAGCGGATGTCACGCACCGACATACCGCGCGCGTAGAGCGACAGGATCCGCTCGTTGAAGCCAGCCAGCCGTCGTGCGTTCTTCGGGATCGGCCGCGGCTCGAAGTCACCGTTGCGGTCCCTGGGCACCGCGACCGTGACCGCCCCGACGTCGGTCAACACGGTCTTCGATGAGGTCCCGTTGCGGCTGTTGCCCGAGCCGCGACCGATCGGGTCGTGCTTCTCGTAGCCCAGGTGCTCGGTCATTTCCGCGTCCAGGGCACGTTCCAGCACTGCCTTGGTGACCTGGGTCAGCAGCCCGCCCTCGCCCAGCAGGGCCGCACCCGACGCGTCGGGCGCGGTCCATCAACCGCTCGACGACCTCGTCCACCAGCCGCTCATCGACCGGCTCGACAACCGGGTCCGCCTTGTCCGTCATGACTCGTCCGTTCCGCCTGGCCAGAGAGCCCGTGGCCGAGCCCTCGGCCAGACTGTCACGTCACGGACTTACACGATCTTTCGGACACGCTCCCGGACGATTCCCAGCCGCTGCCCCTGGGCCGTTCCGTCGGGGCCCTCAGGTGTAGGTGTAGGGCTCGGGTGCGGTGGCGCTGCCTCCGGGGGTGGTGACGGTCACCTCGACGGCGCCCGCCGTGTGCGCGGGGGCGGTGGCGTCGATCAGGGTGTCGGAGACGACGACGAAGGCGGCGGAGGTGGTGCCGAAGGCCACGGTGGTCGTGGTGGCCAGGCCGGTGCCGGTGAGGGTGACCGTGGTGCCTCCGGCCGCGGGGCCGGTGACCGGGCTGATGGCGGTGGCGGACGGGGGGGCGAGGTAGGTGTAGGTGGCGTCATCGGCGACGCCGCCTACGGTGGTGACGACGACAGGGACGGTGCCGGCCGCCGCGGGTGCGGTGGTGACGGTGATTTGACTGTCGGAGAGCACGGTCGGGAGCAGGGTGGCGGTTCCGAAGGTCACCGTGGTGACCGTTTGCAGGTTGCGGCCGTCGATGGTGACGGTGGTGCCGCCCACCACCGGTCCGGTGCTGGGGTGGAGCGCGGCGATACGGGGCGGGGGGATGTAGTAGAACGGGACGGGGAAGCTGGTGCCGCCGGGGGTGGTGACGGTGACGTCGACGACGCCCTGGCCGGCCGGGGTGACGCAGGTGATCTCGTTGTCGTCGACGACCACGACGTGGGTGGCGAGCCGGTCGCCGAAGTGGACGGCGGTGGTCCCGGTCAGGTGGGTCCCGATGATCGTGACGGGTGTCCCGCCGCCGGTGGGCCCCTGGTCCGGGAACAGGCCGGTGAGCCCGGGGAGCACGCTGACGGTGCTGGCGCCGTTGTTGACGACGTAGATCTGCAGGTCGTCCGGGGTCACGGCGAGGAAGTAGGGGGTGTTCAGTCCGCCGTAGGTGCGCACGATGGTGTGGGTGGCGGTGTCGATGGCGCTGACGGTTCCGTTGCCGTTGTCGGAGACGTAGGCGAGCGTGCCGTCCCTGGTGATCGCGGCCATGAAGGGGAGGCTGAAGCCCGGGATGGAGGCGATGGTGGTGCCGATCGCCAGGTCGACGACGTCCACGGTGCTGCCGCCGTAGTTGGGGACGTACAGGTAGCGTCCGTCCGGGGTGACGGCGCAGACCCGGGGGAAGAGGAAGCCGGTCAGGCGGGCGGTGACGGTGGCGGTGGCGGTGTCGATGACGCTGATCGCGTTGTCGCCCTCCTCGCTCACGTAGACGTGCTGCCCGTCGGGGGAGACCGCGACGTTCCGCGGCCCGGTGCCGACGGCGATCTCCCCGAGGACCGTCAGGGTCGCGGTGTCGATCACGCGCACGCTGTTCAGGGCCTGGCAGGCCACGTACACGCGGCTGCCGTCCGGGGTGGCGGCCAGCCCAACCGGGTTGGCCATGCCGGTGACGGTGCCGCTGACCGTGTTGGTGGCCGTGTCGATCACCTGGACGGTGTTCGCGGCGTAGTTCGCCACGTACACCTGCCGCCCGTCCGGGGCGGCCGCGAGACCCCAGGGGCCGGAGCCCACGTCGATCGAGGCGGTGACCGCCCTGGTCGACGTGCTGATCACCTTGACGGTGCCGTCACCGTAGTCGCTGACGTACGCCCACCGGCCGTCGGGGGTGATGACCACCCCCACCGGACCCGCCCCCACCGGCACGGTAGCCACCGGAGCGGTGACCGCCGGCGCCGCCGAGCGGTCCAGGGCCGACGACGCCCCGATCACCATCGGGGAGGGCCAGCGCCCACGTCCCAGTTCCGGTCCAGCGTTCACGCCGTCCTCCCTCCGGCCGCGCCCGCAGGCACGGCAGCACAGGCGGCCCAGCCCGGAGGAGTCCCCGCGGCACGCCTGACAGACCAGACTGAGAGAACGAGATCCCTCCCCGCGGGAATCTCGGCTGCCGCCCCGCGACGCCGACGCCCCAGCGAAAGACCGGCGCTGCCCATCCCTGCCACGTCCCTCCGGCCGGGGATGGGCAACCCGCCCGATTCCAATACAGCAAACCGTGCAGGACGCTCACACAGGTCAGCAAGAGCCCTCGATGCAGCATCACCCGAACGGCGCAGCACACAAATCAGCCTTCACCCACGAGGAGGTTGTCGGCGGCCACGAGACTCGGTAGGTCCCACGGGCCGTCGCGTATACCTGGGCGGCCCGCGCCCTTCACCGGTCGCTCGCCGGCACATTTCGGCCTCCTTCGGCTCCAAACCGAGCTCGGCCAGCAGTTCCCGAAGCCGCGCCAGCGCGGCCTCGGCCTGACGCCGGGATCTGCACATCACCAGCGCATCGTCGGCATAGCGCACCAGAACCCCGTACTCGTCCACGTCCCATGCCCGGTCGAGCCGGTGCAGGTATACGTTGCAGAGCAGAGCGGATGCAACCCCGCCCTGTGGGGTTCCGGTGACCGGTCGACGGACCTGCCCGTCCTCCATGACCCCAGCGCGCAACATCACGCGCAGTAGCTTCAGGAACGGCTGGTCGCAGATGCGTTCCTCGACCGCCTGTATCAACTTCTCGATCGGAATCGCCTCGAAGCAGTTGGCGATGTCCGTCTCCACCACCCACTGGCGCCCCTGCCAGGACTCGTCGATGAGTACCTGGAGTGCATCGTGGGCACCGCGCCGGGGACGGAACCCGAACGAGCACGGAAGGAAATCCGCCTCGAACACCGGCTCCGCCACCAGTTTCCACGCGGCCTGGACGATCCGGTCGCGCACCGAAGGGATCGACAGCGGCCTTTGCTCCAGCGTGCCGGGCTTGGGGATGAACACCCGACGCGCCGGGAGCGGACGATAACCGCCGGTCTTCAACTCCACGGCCAGTTCGTCGAGGAGCCGGGCCACCCCGTACTCCTCGACCTCCTCCAAAGTGGTCTGGTCGATACCCGGAGCGCCGTTGTTGCGACGCACCGCGACCCACCCGCGCCATAGGACGTCCCTGCGCGAGACCTTGTCCATCAGCGCGTGGAACCGCCGTCCGGGGTCGGCCTTGGCCGCCCGGTAGAGCGCATGCTGCAAGGCACGGACCGGATCCGAGGGAGAACGTCCCCCGTCGGCGGGACTAGCCACAAGGGCACTCACCGGGCCCCTCCTCCACATCTCTACGCATCGACGAAGTAGCGGCCCTTCCCTCACCGGCGGTTATGTTGTCCGCTCGGCTCAAGCAGTACTACGGCCGCCTCTGACGCCCACCCGGCCGGCACCCACTTCCCGAGGTCGTCGGTTATAGGGCACCCAGCTTCCGGCGGCGACTGCGCGCAGGCCGCCGGGCCGGGGAGGGCCTCTCCAGTTCCCGCCGTCACTATCCGAACGTTCCGCGCCCCTTACGCCGGGGAGTTCCTCACGGCTGCGATTCCAGGGTCTTCACCGTTTCCATGGCCTTCGCCCTGACACTCTGGGCTCGGCTCTCCCTTACCCCACCTCACGATGGGAACTTTCAGAGTGCGGTTCGCGCCGTGATGCCCGATTCGCGATGAGGTCTGGGTGAGGTGCCCTGCTCAGTGGGGTGGGCCGGCGCTCAAGGGCGAGGCT
>NZ_JBVHLF010000193.1:0-4573 GCF_055559155.1 Kitasatospora sp. NPDC024654 | reverse complement strand
CGACACCAGCAACCGCGACGCACTCACCGAACTCCTCAACACCATCCCCACCGAACACCCCCTCACCGCCGTCATCCACACCGCCGGCACCCTCCACGACGCCACCATCCCCACCCTCACCCCCACCCACCTCAACACCGTCCTCACCCCCAAAATCGACACCGCCTGGCACCTCCACGACCTCACCAAAAACCTCAACCTCACAGCCTTCGTCCTCTACTCCTCCATCGCCGCCACCCTCGGCAGCCCCGGACAAGCCAACTACGCCGCCGCCAACACCTACCTCGACACCCTCGCCACCCACCGCCACACCCAAGGCCTCCCCGCCACCTCCCTCGCCTGGGGCCCGTGGCAGCAGCAGGCCGGCGGCATGACCGCGACGTTGGCCGACCAGGACCATGCCCGCCTGCGCCGGACCGGTCTGCTGCCCATCCCCGTGGACCGCGCCCTGGCGATGTTCGACGCGGCCCTGGCCAGCGGCCAGGCGCTGAACGTGGCCGCCCTGTTCGACACCGGCAGGCTGCGGGCCACCGGCACCGTCCCCGCGCTGTACCGCGGTATCGTCCGCGCCACACCGCGGCGAGTGGCGCAGAGCGGCGCGCCCGGCGGCGCGCCCGGCGGCGCGCCCGGCGGCGCGCCCGTCCTCGAGCAGTTGCGCGGCCGGGACCGGGCCGAGCAGGAACAGCTCGTGCTGGACCTGGTCCGTGGCTTCGTCGCGACGGCGCTCGGCCACAGTGCGCCGAGCGCGGTCGACCCGACCACTCCGTTCAAGGAGCTCGGATTCGACTCGCTGACCGCCGTCGAGCTGCGCAACACGCTGGTCAACAGCACCGGCCACCGGCTGCCCGCCACGCTGGTCTTCGACTACCCGACCCCGGCCGCCGTCGCCCGTTTCCTGCTGGACGAAATGACCAGCATCACAGGCGGGTCGGTGCCATCCGCGCCGCTCCCGACAGCCACCGCCGAAGACCACGACGACCCGATAGTCATCGTCGGGATGGGCTGCCGCTTCCCCGGCGGCGCCGACACCCCCGAGGGCCTGTGGAACCTGGTCGCATCCGGCACCGACGCGATCGGCGAGTTCCCGCACAACCGCGGCTGGGACGTCGACGGCCTCTACGACCCTGATCCCGACGCGGTCGGCAAGACCTACGCGCGCCAGGGTGGCTTCCTCTACGACGCGGACGGCTTCGACGCCGACTTCTTCGGCATCAGCCCGCGCGAAGCACTCGCCCTCGACCCGCAGCAGCGCCTGCTGCTGGAGACCAGCTGGGAGGCGATCGAGCGGGCCGGCATCGACCCGAAGAGCCTGCACGGCAGCCGGACCGGCGTCTTCACCGGCGCGATCGCGCAGGAGTACGCGTCGCTCTCCTACCTGGGCACCGAGGGCGCCGAGGGCTACCTGGTCACCGGGCTCGCCGCCAGCGTGGCCTCGGGCCGGATCTCCTACACCTTCGGCCTGGAAGGCCCTGCGCTCACGGTCGACACGGCCTGCTCGTCCTCGCTGGTCGCCCTGCACCTGGCCACCCAGGCGCTGCGCAACGGCGAGTGCACGATGGCACTGGCCGGCGGCGTCACGGTGATGGCCACCCCCGGGATGTACCAGGAGTTCAGCCGGCAGCGCGGGCTCTCCCCCGACAGCCGGTGCAGGTCCTTCGCCGGCTCGGCCGACGGCGTCGCCTGGGGCGAGGGCGCCGGCATGGTGCTGCTGGAAAGGCTCTCCGACGCCCAGGCGGCCGGACACCCGGTCCTGGCCGTCATCCGGGGCAGCGCGGTCAACCAGGACGGTGCCAGCAACGGCCTCACCGCGCCCAACGGCCCGGCCCAGCAACGGGTGATCCGCGCCGCGCTCACCGACGCCCGGCTGACCCCCGACCAGGTGGACGCGGTCGAGGCGCACGGCACCGGCACCACCCTCGGCGACCCGATCGAGGCGCAGGCCCTGCTGGCCA
This sequence comes from Kitasatospora sp. NPDC024654, assembly GCF_055559155.1. Lineage (NCBI taxonomy): Bacteria > Bacillati > Actinomycetota > Actinomycetes > Kitasatosporales > Streptomycetaceae > Kitasatospora > Kitasatospora sp. NPDC024654. The sequence continues at coordinate 2,621 of NZ_JBVHLF010000193.1, read as the reverse complement.
CCTACGGACAGCATCACTCAGCCCAACAACCGCTGCTGCTCGGCTCGTTGAAGTCCAACATCGGGCACGCGCAGGCCGCCGCCGGCATCGGCGGCGTGATCAAGATGGTGCAGGCCATGCGACACGGCATGCTGCCCAAGACCCTGCACGTCGACGAGCCGACCCCACACGTGGACTGGACCGCCGGCGCGGTCGAACTGCTCACCGACACCCGGCCCTGGCCCGAGACCGACCACCCCCGACGAGCAGCCGTCTCCTCCTTCGGCATCAGCGGCACCAACGCCCACCTCATCCTCGAAGCCGCCCCCACCACCACACCCGAGGAACCACCGGACGCCCCGGCGGCCCTCCCCCTCCTGCTCTCGGCGAAGAGCGAACCGGCCCTGCGCGCACAGGCCCAACGGCTCGCCGCCCACCTCGACGAGCACCCGGACCTGGAACTCGTCAACGCCGCGCACGCCCTGGCCACCCGTGCGCAGCACGAACACCGCGCGGTGGTGATCGGCCAGGGCCGCGACGAACTCCTCACCGGTCTGGCCGCCTTGGCCGACGGCCAAGCCGCCGCCGACGTCGTGACCGGCAGCCCCGAGCACCCCGGCCGCACGGTCTTCGTCTTCCCCGGCCAGGGCTCGCAGTGGGAGGGTATGGCCCGCCAACTCCTCGACGAGTCAACGGTCTTCCGCGGCCACCTCCAGGCCTGCGCCGAAGCCCTCGCCCCGCACACCGACTGGTCCCTGCTCGACCTGCTCCGCCAGACCCCCCAGGCACCTCCGCTGGAGCGCGTCGACGTCGTCCAGCCCGCCCTGTTCGCCGTGATGGTCTCGCTCGCCCGCACCTGGGAGTCGCTCGGCGTCCGTCCCGACGCCGTCATCGGCCACTCCCAGGGCGAGATCGCCGCCGCCCACATCGCCGGCGCGCTCACCCTGGACGACGCGGCCCGCATCGTCGCCCTGCGCAGCAAGGCGCTGACCACGCTCGCCGGCACCGGCACGATGGCCAGCATCCCGCTCCCCGCCGACCAGGTCGGACCGCTCCTCGCCACGCACGACGGCCAGGTCACCGTCGCCGCCGTCAACGGCCCCGCCAGCACGGTCATCGCCGGTGCCGTCCAGGCTGTGCACGCCGTCGTCGAGGACTGCCGGAGCCGGGGCGTCCGGGCCCGCACCATCCCCGTCGACTACGCCTCGCACTCCCCGCAGGTCGAACCCATCCGCGAGCGGCTCCTCGCGGACCTCGCCGGCCTCACCCCGCGCCCCGCCACCATCCCGTTCTGCTCCACCGTCACCGCCGAGGTCATCGACACCAGCACCCTCGACGCGGAGTACTGGTACACCAACCTGCGCCGGACCGTGCTCTTCGAGCAGGCGGTCCGCGCCCTCGCCGCCACCGGTCACACCACCTTCGTCGAGGCCAGCCCGCACCCCGTGCTGACCACCCCCGTCCAGGACACCCTCGAGGCCGGCGGCCAGGCCGTCGGCACGCTGCGCCGCGACCACGGTGGCCTCGACCGCCTGCTCGCCTCCGCCGCCCAGGCCCACACCACCGGCACGCCGGTCGACTGGACCGCCCTGCTCGGTCCCGCGAGCGCGGTGGAGCTGCCCACCTACCCCTTCCAGCACCGGTCCTTCTGGCTGAAGCCGGCCGGCGCCACCGACCTCAGCAGCACCGGCCTGCACCCGCTCGACCACCCGGTCCTGGCCGCCACCACCACGCTGCCCGACGGCACCCACCTGCTCACCGGGCGCGTCTCGCCGCAGCAGCAGCCCTGGCTGAACGACCACGCCATCCTCGGCACGGTCCTCCTCCCCGGTGCCGCCTTCGTCGAACTCGCCCTGCATGCCGGCCAGCACACCGGCCATCCCCAGCTGGCCGAACTCACCCTCCGGCAGCCGCTCGCCGTGCCCCAGGACAGCGCCGTCGAGATCCAGCTCGCCGTCGGGCCGCAGGAGGACGACGGCAGTCGCCCGCTCACCATCCACGCGCGCCCGGCCGGCAGCGCCGACGAGCAGCCGTGGGCCCTGCACGCCGTCGGCGCCCTCGCCGCCACCGACCCGCGGCCCACCCCGGCGATCGGCAGCTGGCCCCCCGCCGGCGCCACTCCGCTCCCGGTCGAGGACCTCTACCCCCGGCTGGCCGGCCAGGGCTACCGCTACGGCCCGCTCTTCCAGGGGCTACGGGCCGCCTGGCGGCACGGCGACGAGCTGTACGCCGAGATCGTCCTCCCCCAGGACGCCGCCACCGACGGCTACGGCATCCACCCCGCGCTGCTCGACGCCGCCCTGCACCCGTCGCTGCTCGACCTCTCCGACGGCATCCGGCTGCCGTTCTCCTGGAGCGGCGTCTCACTGCACGCCGTCGGCGCCCGCGCGCTGCGGCTGCGGTTGTCGCCCAGCAGTCCCGACGGCGCGACCGCGACGCTGACGCTGGCCGACTTCGACGGCCTGCCGGTGGCAAGCGTCGAGTCCCTGACCGGCCGCCCGATCACCCCCGAGCAGCTCGCCTCGGTACGGGCCGTGCCCCGGCCTCCGCTGTACCGGGTCGAGTGGGTGCCGCAGACCCTGCCCGACGGCCCGCCCGCCACCGGCCAGTGGGTGGTGATCGGCGACCAACCCACCACCGAC
>NZ_JBVHLF010000192.1:0-4724 GCF_055559155.1 Kitasatospora sp. NPDC024654 | reverse complement strand
CAGCCTCACCGAACATCGACACCACCCGGGTGGGCTGACCGACACCGGCTGGAACTGCGCTCCCGGGCACCTCCGACCTCATCGCGGGTCGGAGGCCGTGGTCGTCTTAAGAGGTAGCGCAGATAGGCGCGGTGGTGGTCCCCCGGCAGCGGTACAGGTACAGGTCTTGGCGATCATGGAGTTGTAACGCTTTGTGACCGCTGGGGAGGCATGTATGTGTCCTTCCGTCACGGCTGACAGAACCTCCCCGGAGCGAGGTCACCACCCTGCCGCCCGAGCGTCCGATTGCGCAGCGACTCATCCGCTGGGCTGCCACCGGCCACGAGTCAGTGACCTGATCGTCTTCGACAAGAGGCGGCAACCTCTGGTACCGCGACAGCGAGCCCGCGTGGTGTGCTCGCATGCTCGGGCTCCGCTTGGGGCGTAGCGAGGTTGGTGGCGCGGTGGCCAGGTCGTGCGGATGGGAATGACTGTCCTGGCCAGGTGGCGGTCGCATCGCGCCGGGTACGCCGGAAGAGCGCGAACATCTGACGGTTATCCCGTTTGGGTGAGGTCGTGGGTCGCGGCGAGCTCGGTGGAGATGTCGATGAGGCGGGGGAGGGCGGGGTTGGTGTTGGCGGGGTTCCAGATGATGTCGGTGGGGGCGTAGGCGCCGGTGAGGGGGATGAAGACGACGCCGGTGCGGCGCAGGTTGTGGGAGGAGTGGGCGAGGCGGGTGACGCCGATGCCGGCGGCGACCAGGCCGAGGAGGTTCTGCGGGTTGGGGTCGGTCTGGACGATGTTCGGGGTGAAGCCCGCCGCGCGGAAGTGGTCGTTGTAGGTGCGGTGCCAGGGCTCCCAGGAGTTGGGCGGGGTGAGGACCCAGGGTTGGTCGGCGAGGTCGCTCAGGGTGAGTTCGGCGCGCCCGGCCAGGGGGTGGCCCTCGGGAAGGACGGCGCAGACCGGCTCGCGGGTGAGGGTGCGCGCGGCGAGGCCGTCGGTAAGGGGTGGCCGGGTGAAGGCGGCGTCGAAGCGGCCCTGTCGGACCCCGTCGACGAGGGCGGCGATGGTGGTGGACTCGGTGGTGAGCTGGACGTCGGGCAGCCGGGTGCGCAGGGCGCGGATCACCGGGGGGAGCAGGTGGTTGGCGACGGTGGTCAGGAAGGCCAGACGCAGGCTGCCGACCTCGCCTCGGCGGGCGCGTTGCAGGAGCGCGACGGCCTGGTCGGCGCGTTCGAGGACGGCTCGTGCCTCGGGGACGAAGACCGTGCCGATGGCGGTCAGGCGGGTGCCGCGGTGGTCGCGTTCGAAGAGTCGTACGCCCAGGTGGCGTTCGAGCGCGGTGATCTGTTGTGAGAGGGACTGTTGGGCGATCATCAACCGTTCGGCCGCGCGGGTGAGGTTCAGTTCCTCGGCGACGGTGAGGAAGTAGCGCAGTTGCCGCAGCTCGGGAGGGGTCACAGGCTCAGACTGTAGCTGCCGCAGGAAGCACGTGTTGGATCACGGGCGAGGACCGCGGACATGCTGGTGGACATCGGGGAGCGACTGCTTCCCCGCCACGGCAAGGGAGTTCACCGATGTCCGACACCACCGTCACTTCCGCCCCCACTGAGCCTTCCGCTGGTCGGGTCTGGCTGATCACCGGCTGCTCCAGCGGATTCGGCCGGGAACTGGTGCGCGCCGCGGTCGCGGCCGGCGACCGGGTGATGGCCACCGCCCGCCGCCCCGAGGTCCTGGCCGAGCTGGCCGACGAGGGCCCGGGCAGGGTGAGCACGACCGCCCTGGACGTGACCGACCCCGCCTCGGTCCAAGCCGCCGTCGCCGCGACCCTCGCCGTGTACGGACGCATCGACGTCGTGGTCAACAACGCGGGCAACCTGGTCCTCGGAGCGGTCGAGGAGTTCACCATGGACCAGCTGCGCACCCAGATGGAGACCCTGTTCTTCGGCGCGGCCGAGGTCACCAAGGCCGTCCTGCCCCACCTGCGCGAGCAGGGCCACGGCACCATCGTGCAGATCAGCTCGATGGGCGGCCAGACCACCTTCCACGGCTTCGGCGCCTACCACGCGGGCAAGTTCGCCCTGGAAGGACTCTCCCAGACACTGGCCGGCGAACTTGCGCCCCTCGGCGTGCGCGTCATGATCGTCGAACCCGGCGCGTTCCGCACCAACATCAACGCCGCCAAGATCCCCACCCCGTCGCTCGACCCCTACCAGGACACCGTCGGAGCCTTCCGCGCTTACGTCGACTCCATGCAGGGCCACGAGCAGGGCGACCCGGCCAAGGCCGCCACCGCCATCGTCACCGCCGTCCACAGCGGCAACCCGCCCCTGCGCCTGGCCCTGGGCGGCGACGCGGTCGACGGCATCCGCGCCCAACTCGCCTCCCGCCTGCAGGACGTCGCCGACTGGGAGCACCTCAGCCGCACCACCGACGCCGCCTGATCCCCACCCCGCCCCTCTCCCGGTTACGGCCGCGCACCCGATACGACGCCCGCGCGGCCCAATCCGGGCGCCCACCACCGACACCCGAAGGGCCGCTCCCGTCATGTCCCAGCCCATCCGCGTCACCACGCCGTTCTCCGCCGACTCCACCGCACGGGAGGTGGTGGCAGGCACCGACCTGAGCGGCGCGCGGGCGGTGGTGACCGGCGCCTCCTCCGGCATCGGGATCGAGACCGCCCGCGCCCTGGCCGCCGCCGGCGCCGAGGTCACCCTCGCCGTCCGCGACACCAGGGCCGGCGAGCGCGTCGCCACCGACATCGCCGCCACCACGAACAACCACCGCCCGCTCGTGGCGGCCCTGGACCTCGCGGACCTCGACTCCGTCGCCGCGTTCACCCGAGCCTGGCAGGGGCCGCTGGACATCCTGGTCAACAACGCCGGCGTCTACAGCCCGCCCGACCGGTGGAACGCCCGCGGCTGGGAAACCCACCTGGCCGTCAACCACCTCGGCCACTTCGCCCTCACCCTCGCCCTGCACCCGGCACTCGCCGCCGCCGGACGCTCCCGCCTGGTGACGCTCAGCTCCATGGCCCACCTGTACGCACCCATGGACTTCGACGACCCGCACTTCCGCGCCCGTCCTTACGACCTGCTGACCGCCTACGGCCAGTCCAAGACCGCCACCGCCCTGTTCGCCGTCGAGGCACACCACCGCTGGGCCGCCGACGGCGTCACCGCCAACACCCTGCACCCCGGCGCGGTCCGCACCAACCTCTCCCGCCACAGCACAGCCCGCGACACCGCCGACCTGCCCGCCTACCACCACCGCAGCCCCGAACAGGGCACCGCCACCTCCGCCCTGCTCGCCGCCTGGCCCCCGCTGGAAGGCCAGGGCGGGCGCTACTTCGAAGACTGCCAGCAAGCCGCACCCCACACCCCGGGCGGCACCACCGGAGTCGCCGACCACGCCCTCGACCCCACCGCCGCCCAGCTCCTGTGGGACCTCTCCCTCAACCACCTCCCCCAGGAACTGCGCCGAACCATCCACTGACCCGACCCCGGAGCGACGAGCGCGTCGCCACCCCTTCGCCCGCGTCCGCCAGTCGTCTTGACCGGCAGGGCGGTCACCAGCCGACCAACGGAATTGAGGGTTACCCATGAGTTCTGCGGAGCGTGCCGACACGCCGCCCGGCCGGGTGTTCGGCGAGGTGGCCGAGGTGTATGACGCCGCCCGCCCGGGCTATGCGGATGCGCTGATCTCACAGGTACTGGCCTACGCGGACCTGGGCGATCGCACGGCAGCGGAGATCGGTGCGGGTACCGGCAAGGCCACCGTGCTCTTCGCCGAACGCGGGATCCCCCTCACCTGTATCGAGCCGGATCCGCGCATGGCCGAAGTCCTGCGGCGCAACACCTCCCACCACCCCAACGTACAGGTCGAGGTCGGCGGCCTCGAGGAGTGGGAGCCCAAAGGCCGCTTCGGGTTGCTGTTCGCCGCCACCTCCTGGCACTGGCTGGACCCCCGACGACGCTGGGACCTGGTCCACACGGCGCTCGAACCGGGCGGCACCCTCGCCCTGTTCTGGAACCTGCACGGAGTCATCGACTCCGAACTGCACGGCGCACTCGCCGGCATCGACCGACGCCACGGCGTCGTCAGGTCACCACACAGCGAACTGGCCTCCTCCTACGGGCAGGAAGCAGGAAACGGGGGTCAGGAACTCGGCTGGCCAGACGCCGAGTGCCGCCGTGACGGCCGCTTCACCGACCTCCGCGCCCACCGCTTCCGTCGCAACGTGCGCTACCAGACCGACCGCTACCTCTGCTTCCTCGCCTCCATCTCCGCCTATCGCGTCCTGCCGACCACGCACCGCGAACAGGCCCTGGCCGAGACCGCGCAGTTGCTCAACGCCCGCGGTGGCGGCATCGACATGCTCGACAGCAGCGACCTCTTCCTCGCCCGCAGTCGATGAGCGAGAAGCAGTGACCCCATGTGCCGTAGGAGGCCGCGCAGGTAGGCGTGTGGTCATCGGCGGCAGCTCGGGCGCTCGTCCCAGCGGTGGGTCGTCCATGCCTGGCGGATGAGGCTGCGCACGGTGATGACGGTGTCGGCGAGGTCGAAGAAGGCGTGGATGACGGCGGCCCGGCGTTCGGGTGCTGTCACGTTGACCGGTGAGTGAGATGATCTTCGGGTTGGTGGGTGGCTGGGAGGGCCTGTCGTGGAGGGTGCGTCGCCGTCGTACAGGGGCCACCGGTACCCGGTGGAGGTCATCGCGCACTGCGTGTGGCTGTACTTCCGCT
>NZ_JBVHLF010000191.1:0-4779 GCF_055559155.1 Kitasatospora sp. NPDC024654 | reverse complement strand
ACCCGCACCCTCTACGACGAGGCCACCGCCTGGTCACACCACGCAACCCTCCCAATCGCCGCTTGACACCACTACGGCATGGGATGTCTGACAGCACGCACGAATGCGAAGCCCCCCACGCCCGCGCCCGGCCTCACGGTGAGTGATTGTGACTGAAGTCGGGAGCTGTCGCCGGCCGGGCGCGGCGTCGTCCAGCGTGAGGAACTTCTGGCGTCAGCCCACCTGGATGGTGACCCGCCACAGAAGCACGAGATTCGGGCAGACGGTGCCCGGGGTGGGCATGCAGCGTCGGTAGGCGGTGATCTGGCTGGTGCCGGTGTCCTGCGCGCCGAACGCGGCCCAGGCATTGCCGTCCGACGAGGTGCCGCCCGAGGTCCGGTGCAGCACGGCGCTGTTGCTGGCGCGCGGCTCGCTCCAGGCCAGGGTGATGCCGTCACCGCTCTCCCCGTGGAGCCGGACGTCGATCTGGTCACCGGCCGCTGCCTGAATCGTGCTGCCGTTGCTGCTGTTGGCGAGCTCGATGATGTCGGCCGCGGCCTTCGGTGCGGCGTGCAGTGCGCTGGGGATGGCGGCGGGGGCGGCTACCGCGGTCGGGGTAATGGTGCCCAGCACCAGGGTCGTGCCGAGGGTCAGTGCGGTGAGTGGGGTGGTCAGGTACTTCGTGGCGTTCATTGTCACTCCGGGGTCGGCTGGGCCGGGATGGCCGTCTTCCGTATACCGGCTGGGCGCCGCCGGCCCGGCTCACCCCGTCCGCCGGTTCACCGGATCGCGTGAACGGGCGAGGTTGACCGGCAGAGTCCACCACGAGGTTCGGCAGGGAGGACAGCGGAGAGGTCGTCAAGCCGGCGCAGCCGCCCGGAGGCCCGCAGGGGCACGCCGTGCAGCATCGCTGTTGCGCGGTTCCGGTGCCGATTTCTCACAGGCCCCTGGCCAAGGTCGACTGCCGCGTCCTACTTGGCCGTTCCTCGCAGTAGACGCCCCCGGCAGGGCAGAGTTCGGACAAAAGTCCCCCCATGGCTTCCCGGCGTTTGCCCACTGCCAGCACGCCAACGGGTTTTGGTCCCGCGATCTTGCTGCGGTATCGGCTGAGATGGCGTCCTGCTGCATGGTGTAGCCGATCACGGTTGAGGTGTGCGCGGGCTCGCTCCAGGCGCGCACACCCATGGGAGCCTCACTCTCCCTGAGTATGGGTCAACCACCATGCAACTCCCCTCGGCGAACTGCTAGTTCAACGAGGGGAGCGCACGGTGGCGCTGCCCCGGCATGAGATCCGCCTGCTGGAGCCACTACGTTCGGCCGATGGGCTCGAACTCGTCCGCGGCGTGGTCGAGCGGAACCTTCAGGAACTGGTCGAGGCCGAGGCCACGGCCCGGATCGACGCGGAGTGGAACGAGCACGCCGAGACGCGCACCGCGTTTCGCAACGGGCGCCGGGACGGGACGCTGACCAGCCAGGCCGGCGACCTGGACCTGGCCATCCTCGAACTACGGCCGGGGAGCTTCTCCCCGGTGCTGCTGGAGCAGCGCCGCCGGATCGACCAGGTCCTGCACGCGGTCATCATGGAGGCCTACGTCCACGGCGATCAGTTCGTGTTTCGTGTCGCTGATCTGCGGCGTAGCGCGCTGGCACCGAGGGCGACTCCGCCGGCGAACAGAGCCATGCCGTTGACCAGACCGATGCCGGAGGAGGTGAGGCCGGTAGCAACCGTGTGGGTGTCGGCGGGCCGTTGCTCGACATCCCCCGGAGCCTTCACGTGTTCGCTCTTTCCCCCCGTCTGAGCGAAAGCACCGCCGAGCCCTTGACCGATGCCCGATGAGGAGAGCATGCGCGCACCACCGCCACCGCCCGTGTGGACACCGCCATGCGGGTGCTTCCATTCATCCCCACCGCCGTGTTCCCAGCCACCCCCACCACCGTGACCCCAGCCACCCCCGCCGGCGTGACCCCCGTCGCCCCCGCCACCGTGTTCCCAGCCACCCCCGCCACCGTGTTCCCAGCTACCCCCGCCGGCGTGTTCCCAGCTACCCCCGCCGGCGTGATCCCCGTCGCCCCCGCCACCGTGACCCCAGCCACCCCCGCCACCGTGACCCCAGCCACCCCCGCCACCGTGACCCCAGCCACCCCCGCCACCGTGACCCCCGTCGCCCTCGCCACCGTGACCCCAGCCACCCGAGGACGGCCTCGCCTCACCCGTCCCATGCCCCCCGTGGGAACCCCGTGACGGCTTCGAGCCATGTACCGCGGCCTGATCGGAGGCTTCCTTCTGCTGGTTCTCGACGTTGACCTCAACGTGGACATGGGCGTCCTGCACCGGGTTCACCACCACCTGCTGACCTGCTCCCCACGTCGGCTCGCAGTACCCGCGTTCCTCGTGTCCGCAGCGCCCGTCACCGTGATCTACATGATCCCCGTAGTCGGCGTCGTAGTGGTCAGCATGCCCACCCAAGTCTCCGTACTCGCCGTGGTGGCCGTACTCCCCCTGCTGCCCGGTCTCGTCATGTCTACCGTGGTCCCGGGATGTGGCTTCGGTGGTGGTCTTCTCCGGCGCGGTCTGTGGGGTCGTGTCCTGCGCCGGTGTCTTTGGCTCGGCAGGGGGCCCGCCCGGCTCCGACGACTGCGACTGTGACTGCCCTGACCGGGTGGGCGCTTCCGACTGCGGTCGCTCTGTTCGGGCGGGCATTTCAGCCTGTGGTGTCCCGTCGACTTCGGGCGGTCTCGCGGTCCCATCGGCGGACTGCCGGGATGTGGCTTCGGTGGTGGTCTTCTCCGGCGCGGTCTGTGGGGTCGTGTCCTGCGCCGGTGCCTTTGGCTCGGCAGGGAGCCCGCCCGGCTCCGACGACCGAGACTGTGACTGCCCTGACCGGGTGGGCACTTCCGACCGCGGTTGCTCTGTTCGGGCGTGCGTCTCGGCCGGTGGTGGCCCCTCGGATCCGGATGGTCTCGCAGTACCGTCGGTGGGCTGCCGGGTAGTGGCTGAGGCGGAAACCGGCTGGGAATTCGCGACGTCCACCGCGTACGCCGAACCTCCTGTGCCCAGGGCGAGAGCACATGAGGTCAGACCGACCAGAAGCCTGTCTGTCACACGGGTCTGCATAACGCTCCTTTAGGATTATCCGTCGGATGGATTTTCATTCTTAAGGGCGACATCGGAGTGTCCCGTGGCGCACCGCCGGGGCATCGCCGCATTGGCCTAGCCTCGACCTTTCATGACGGTCCATCGGCTCATCCGACGGGCCTTTTCGACCTGTCAGGCGGTGTGGGCAGGCCGGTGGCCCAGCTGATGCCGCCGGATGGGCACCGGTGTCTACGGTGCCGAGCTCGCGCGGGTATGGACCGCAGCCGGGGTGACGGTCGTCGACGTCGAGGAGCGATCCTGCCGCGCCAGCTCCTCCAACACGAGCGCGTCGGCCCCCCGAGTGCATCCGGGCGCCGAGCCGGCCGGGCACTCCTGACGGAAGGCGACCTCGAGGAGCACCTTGCCCGCCCCGAACCCGGACGATCGCCCGCACGGTACCGCCGCGCACCACCTGGTCGAGCCCTCGCCCGGCCTGGGCAACCGCTCTCCGTGGGCTCGATCCGCTTTGACGGACACCCCTGATCAGGGGCTTCGGCCCTGGTGAGGATGATGTCCATCATGGAGAGCATGGGGAAGAAGAAGCCACGCCCTCGCCGCTCGTTCACTCCGGAGTTCAAGGCCGAGATCGTCGAGCTGTGCCGACGCGGTGACCGCTCGGTCGGTCAGGTCGCCTCGGTTCCGGCGTCAGGGTCGCGCAGGGGGCGCAGGTCGCCTCGGTTCCGGCGTCAGGGTCGCGCAGGGGGCGCAGGTCGCCGGGTATCTCGGGCGGCTGGGAGGAGTACCGGCCGAGCATGTTGACGTGGCCTCGCACGAACGGGGACAGGCGGGCGACGTCCTGGACGCGGACGTCGAAGCCGTCGGCCCGCAGGCGGGCCAAGGTGGCGTCCATGTAGCGGGTGTTGAAGAGCACCAGGGCGTTGAGGAGGACGCTGAGCGCGCCGATCTGGTCTTCCATGCCGTCCTGGTAGTTCTGGTACAGCTGACCGGCGCGGCCGTGGAAGATCTTCCGGGCGAGTGCGTGGCGGCCCTCCTCCAGGTTGGCCTGGGCCTTGATCTGGCGCCGGTAGGACGGCCCGTCGGCCAGGCACAGGATGCGCAGGGTCTTGGCGATCCGGCCGTGGTGCGCGATGGCGTCGCCGAGCTGGGTGGGGCGGCCGTCGCGGGAGAGCATCCGGATCACGTCGTAGGCCCGCACCGCGCCGGTGTGGATCGAGCCGGTGATCCGCGGCACGCCCTCCCGGTGCCGCTCGATCCGCGCCAGGTCGATCCGGCCGCGGGCCGCGTCCTGGAAGGGACCATAGTCGGCGGTGCGGTCGATGCGCCACATCTTCTGGTCTGGCAGGTCCGCCAGCTGCGGGGCGTAGGTGAACCCGGCCAAGGTGAGCAGGCCGAACACGATGTCGCTGTTTATGTGGACAAGTCAAGTTGGCTGTACCAACGTGGGTAGCAGTCAGCTCATTCCCTGATGAGCTAGATGATCGATTCCAAGGGGTCAGTCGGGCGCCGCCGATGCTCGCAATGGCGGGCTGAGCCGTGCTCCGTTGCACAAGGCCGGGGGATGCCGACACGCCGCCGGTTCAGCGCGGCCGCAGCCCGTCGAAGACCACCTCGAAGATCCGTTCTCGGGCCGACACGTCGGTCCCGAGGTGCTCCATCGTCGTGCTGGTGCCGACCAGCAGGGCGATCAGCTCCGGCAGGCCCAG
>NZ_JBVHLF010000190.1:0-4967 GCF_055559155.1 Kitasatospora sp. NPDC024654 | reverse complement strand
CGCCCTGGCCGCGCTGTGGCCCGCCCGCAGGCGCCGACGCACCAAGGCCCGCAGCAAGAAGAACGCCACCAGCAAGTACCAGCCGAACTACGGCAAGCACCCCCAGCAGGCCCAGCACTACACCGTCCACACCGAGATCCAGATCATGGAAGACGGAATCGCCTCCCGATCCCGGCACTGAACCGGGTTGCGCCGCAGGTCACAGGCTTAACGCAATGGTGTTGCGGTCAGCCAACGTGACAGAGCCCCGATCCCCACTGTCAGCCGCCCACTTGAGACGTCGTTGACCGCGGGCAGCTCTTTGGCGAGCACCTCACGGCTCGAGTGTGGCAGCAGAAGCTCTTGACCCACTCGCGTTTCGGCTCGGCGAAGTGCCCTTCCGGTACATAGCGCCGCAAAGCTGGAGGTCAGCTACCAAATCGAGATGCGATAATAGACCTTCGGGAGCGTGTGCGATCTGATAGCCTCTCGATCATGGCTGGTGAATCTCATGCCCTCCTTCGTTTACCCTCCGGACTGCGGGTGGTTATCGCTCCGGATTCCGAGGCCACCGCAGTTGGCGTGAGTCTGCACTACGGAGTCGGTTTCCGCGCTGAACCGGAAGGGCGGACGGGTTTTGCGCATCTCTTCGAGCACCTCATGTTCCAAGGCAGCAAGAACGTAGCCGCGTCGGACCATTTTCGTATTGTCGAGCTCTCAGGCGGCCGGGCCAACGGATCGACCCACCAGGACCACACCGACTACTACCAGGTGGTTCCACCGGGCGCGCTTGAGCGGACCCTGTTCCTGGAGTCCGACCGCATGCGCGGGATCACACTTCGCGACGAGACCCTGGCGGCACAGGTGCGCGTGGTCAAGGAGGAGGTCCTGCTAAACGTCCTGGACCAGTCCTACGGCGGGTTCCCCTGGATACCCCTTCCCGAAGTGCTCTACGAGAGCTTTCCCAACACTCACAACGGATACGGGGATTTTCGTGACCTGGACAGCGTGACACTGGCCGAGTGCGCGGAATTCTTCGACCGCTACTACGTGCCGGCGAACTGCGTTCTGGTCATAGCCGGAGCGGTGCACGCCGCCGACGCGACCGATCTGGCGACCAGGTACTTCGGCGACATCAGCCGGGGCGATCCCGCCATCCCGGTCGATCCGAGCGAAGAACCAGCGTACTCCGATCGAGAACAGGTGCGCACCGCCCCGAAGACGCCTCACTCGGCCATTGCGATCGGGTACCGGTTACCCGACGCGCTGGCCGATCGAAACGGCTACGAAGCGGCGGTTCTACTCAGCTCCCTGCTGACCGAGGGAGCCGGATCAGTTCTTTTCGAGACTGTCAGGAAGCCTGGCCTGGCGTCCGCCGTGTCGAGTTCCTGTGGTTTCTTCGGCCCCTATCGGGCCCGATACCCGGATACATTCGTCATCACCGCCGTCCCGGCTCCGGGGATCGCGCCAGAGCAACTGCTGACCGCCATCGACGCGCAGTGGGACCGCCTGACCGCGGATGGACCCGACCCGCGCGCACTCGCGCAGGCGGCCGCGCGCCGGAGCATGTGGGCGTTCCAGCAGCACGATGATCTGTGCGCCCGCACCCGACATCTCGGGACGACTCAACTGCTGTACGGCCAGGCCGAAACGCCGATGGCGCTACCGTCGCGCTACCAGCGGGTCACCGCCGGGGACGTCACACGGGTGATGAGGTCGATGCGAGCCGCGGGCCGCGGCGTCGTGCATCTCAGGCCCTCGGAGGTACAGGCGCCCCGGCCAGACCGGGCCGCGACCGTGGGAGTACTGGCATGAGGCAGTCCGCGTCGCCGTGGTCCAGGCACACGCTGCCGGTCTCGCTGCCCGCCCTGAGGCAGTCGGCTGCACCTGTACTTCCGCCCTACCTGGAGACCGTCCTTCCCAACGGCCTGCGTGTCTTCGCCGCGCGGCACCGCTCGGTGCCGACCGTGGAGATGCGACTTCGTCTGCCGCTCGTCGCCCTGACATCGATGGAGGCGGCGGCAGCAAAGGTCCTGTCCGCCGTGCTGATGCGGTCGGTGGGTGCCGACGCACCGTATCTCGCCGCCTCAGGGGCGCAGCTGACGTCCACCCGTGGGCTGGATCACGTGCTCATCAGCGGCCGGGTCATGACGGACGGGCTGGGGCAGCTCCTGTCCGGCACGGCGCACGCCCTGCAGACCGCGTGCTACACCGACGACGACGTGGCTGCGGAGCGCGCGCAGCTGGTGGTGCTGCTGCGCCACGCGCAGGACCGCCCCCGTGCGCTGAGCAAGGCGGAGCTCTACCGGTTGAGCTTCGGTGACGCACACGTCGCTAGGCTGTTGCCTGACTCCGCGGCCGCCTCGGGGATCACGGATACGGATGTGCGTGCTCTGCACGAGCAGGTGCTGGAGGTGGACCGTGGCTGCCTGGTGCTGGTCGGTGACGCGGACCCCGAGGTCATGCTCCGGCAGGCAGCCGAGGCCTTCTCCCTCCCCCTGCGCGGCCGCGACGCCCGCTGCCCCACGTCGGCTGTGACGCGCTCGGCCGGCGGTTGCCGTCTGGTCGACCGTCCTGGCGCGGCGCAGTCGCATCTGATGCTGATCGCTCCGGCACCGCCGCGCACGGACCCGGACCACGCGGTGGTGCGCCTGCTCGCCACGGTGCTGGGCGGCTATTTCGGTGCTCGCCTGGTCTCTCGCATCAGGGAGCAACTGGGTTACGCCTACCTGGTGGAGGCGGGCTTCGACAGTTCCTCGGGGCATTCCTCGCTGATCATCAGCGCGAGCACCGCCACCGACTCCACCGTGCCGGCGTGGCGGGAGACCACCCGCATCATCGAGGAACTGGCCGAACACGCGCCCTCGGAGCAGGAAATCGGAGCGGCATGCGAGGTGACGACCGGATCTTTCACGACGACACTCTCCTCGCAGCACGCCATGGCGACCACCGTGAGCGCACTGCTCGCCGAAGGCTTGCCACCGGACTGGCTGCGGACCTTTCCCGCTGACCTGCGGGCCGCTGCCACAGCTGAAGCAGTCGGTACGGCTGCCCAGCGGTATCTACGCGAGGACGCGTTCTGCGGAGTGGTCCTGGGGGATCGTGCCGCGCTGGGGAACGAAGCCGAGTGGCTTCGGCTGGGCAACACCGAGAAGGATCACAATGAGTGACGGATACCGCGGTTCGGACGGCCGGTGCCAGGACGATGCTCCTGCCCTGCTGCGGCTGCACGGGGTCTCACGGAGCTACGGGGACCACCAGGCACTGGCTCCCATCGACCTCACGCTGGAACGCGGCGAGTGCGTGGCGCTGGTGGGGACGAACGGGTCGGGGAAGTCGACGCTGCTGAGGGTGGCCTCCGGCCGGGAGCGCCCCACAGACGGGGTCGCGCTGCTGGACGGGGAGCCCATACGGGAGGAGGATCCGCGGACTCGTGCCCGAGTGGCCGTCGTCGGAGACACCGTGGCGTGCTATCCCGACCTCACCGTCAGTGCCCACCTGCTGCTCGTGGCAGTGGGGCATGGAATGGGGAGCGAGGCCGCCCAGTGGGCGGAGGAAGCGCTGGCCGAACGCGGGCTGACCGCGCATGCCGACAGCTACCCGTCCGCGCTCTCCTCCGGTCAGTTGCAGTCGCTGCTGCTGGCCACCGCCTTCGTCCGCCCGCGTGATCTGCTGATCCTCGACGAGCCCGAGCAGCGGCTCGACCCAGCCGCCCGGGACCGGCTGGCCGCGCGGCTTCGCCAGGAGAAAGAGGACGGTGTCGGCGTCCTGATGGCAACCCACCACACGGACCTCGCGCTGCGCGCGGCAGACCGGGTGGTCGTTTTGGACGCCGGCCGGGTGCTCGCCACCGGAGAACCGGCCGGGGTGCTGGCGGGGCTGAGTCTGTGAGCGCGCACCAGGACCTGGCAGCGGCCGCTGCGGACGAGGAGTGGGAGGAACTGCCGCCTGCAGAGGACTCCTTGTGGGACGAGATCTCCGACACCACCATCCGCCACCTGCGCCAGGTGCGGTCGGCGGCACGACGGCGGGAACGCCGCAACCGGCTGTTCACCAGCTATGTCGTCCTGCTAGTCGGCGGGATATACGGCGGGTCGTACGGAGCGTACGCGGCCAGGAACGGCGTGTTCGAGGCTCGTCCTCCGACCCACGCCCCGTGGCTGGGCGCGCTGCCGTCTGGCGTCATGGCCGTCGGTGTGGTGGTGCTGCTGGCCCTGATGCGCGCGGCGCGGTGGCGCGGACCGCTTGTGCTCGATCCGTTGACGGTGTCCTGGTTGCTGCCGCTGTCGATCCGCTGGGAGCGGATCATGCGGCCGAGGCACCGGGCCGCCGCTATCCGGGGCGCGTTGACGGGCGCGGCGGTGGGAGCGGCCGCCGGCCTGGGTCTGTGTCTGGCCGGTGTCGGCTCGCTGGCACGGGATGTGCTGGGTATCACGGCCACGGCGGGGGCGTTCGGTGCGCTGGCGGTGGGAGCGTCGTCCCTCGTCGCGACCGGCCGGGTCCGCGGCTCGGCTTGGTGGTCCTGGCCGCTGGCAGTGGCGGCGCTCGTGCTCGCGGGGCAGGCGGTGTGTGGCTGGTCCGGGGACAGGCCATCAGCCCTGGAGACGGCAGAGTTGTGGTCCGGTCCGTGGGGCTGGGGTGGTCAACTCGTACTCGCTGCCGCTGGCGTCGAATCCGGTACGCCCGGCCGCAGTTGGTGGGGCGCCGCGGCACTGCTGCTCGCCGCGACGGCGGCGTGTGTACTGGGCGCGGAGCGGACCTTGCCGGCGTTGACTGGCGAGTTTCTCCGGTCGCGCAGCCGGACGGCGGTGGGCGTGGCGAACGCGGTTGGCACCGCGGACTTCCGGCAGGCCAGACTGACCATCCGCGCCGGGGGGCGGTGCCGGCCCCCGGCGGGGTGGGGGGGGGGGGAGTGGAACCCCCCCTAGCTGTCTCCTTTTGTGGTGTGTGTGGTTTCGTTCCTTTCTTTCTTCTCCCCAGCCCGCCTT
>NZ_JBVHLF010000189.1:0-4982 GCF_055559155.1 Kitasatospora sp. NPDC024654 | reverse complement strand
GGCGCCGAGGCGGGCGACGTCCTCGATGACCTCGACCAGATCGCGGCCGCCGGCGAACAGGGCATCGATTTCGCCTCGGATGTTCTCGATGGGGGGTACTCGCGTGGACACGGGCGTAGCGGTCCCTTCGGGGCTGTGACGTGCGAACTTGGCGGTTCAGCACGGCACCCTACGCCCGTGATCCTTTTACACCGCAGGTTGGACGCGACCCATCACGTTAACTTCGTGGCCTTGGCGGTTGACCTCCCACGACTTGCTGGGGGAGGTTCCGCAGCCCCATCGTCTTGTCGGCTCTCACCCGGTCCTCCACGACGGCGTGAGCGCGGGCCAGTGCGTCCAGCCACCGCGGCTGGTGCGAGCCGGCGATCCCCCACATGCGCCGGACGTTCGTGGCGATGACCGAGTACTTCCAGCCGGTCCGCTTCTCCAGGGCTGTCAGCTTCTTCAGGTGCCGTCCGGCAGGCCGGACCCGGCGCACGAGCAGCCGCATGGCGACGGGCCAGCCGGGCCGGGTGTTCAGGCCGGTCAACTCCGCGACGCTGTAGCCCTCCTGAACCTCTCCGCTTTGCCGCAGGGAGGTCTCCCACGCCTGCTCCGGCGGCTTCGCGATCGCCTTCTCGTCGTCCTCGGTGATCGTCCAGCCGACCAGGTAGCGCACGGTGCGGCGGGCGGTGTTCAGTGTCTCCAGGTGTTCCAGCAGGTCGTGGGTGGCACCCGCGCCGTCGATCCTCACCAGGATCTTCGCGGCGCTCGAGCCCGGGATCTGTCGAAGCGCGGCGGTGAGCACGGTGATGTGGTCGGCGACGGTGTTGGAACCGGCGTTGCCCGGCCGCAGCAGCATCGACAGCGACTCCTGGGTGTTCGCGCACCAGCACGCGAGCGGGTGGAAGCCCCATGTCCTCTTGAACGTGACTGCCGACCCGATCGAGCAATGCTCAAGACCTGTGGATCGGTTTCCGAGAGGAACACAGCAGGCGTACCTTCCCGATTGATCCTTTGATGGTCACCGAGTAGGCCCGCGTTACAGCGCGGGTCGGGAAGGCACGCCCGTGCTCAGCGTAGTCACCGACGAGGGCTCCACCCAGTCCGGCTCCTTGATCGACGAGATCGTCCGCGAGGGCGCCCGACGCATGCTGGCCGCCGCACTGGAGGCGGAAGTCAACCAGTACATAGCCGAGTTGGCAGCCGAGACCGACGAGCGAGGCCGTCGCATGGTGGTCCGCAACGGCCACCACCAACCCCGCACCGTGGTCACCGCGGCCGGCCCGGTCGAGGTGCGGGCGCCGCGGGTGGACGACCGCCGGATCGACGAGGAGACCGGCGAGAGAAGGCGGTTCTCCTCGAAGATCCTGCCACCGTGGTGCCGCAAGTCGCCGAAGATTTCCGAGGTGCTGCCGCTGCTCTACCTGCACGGACTGTCGTCCGGGGACTTCATGCCCGCGCTGGAGCAGTTCCTCGGCGGAACCGCCGGCCTGTCTCCGGCCACCGTGACACGGCTGACCAAGCAGTGGAGCGACGACCACTCGGCCTTCCAGGAGCGCGACCTGTCCGACCGCGACTACGTCTACGTATGGGCTGACGGCGTGCACCCAAGGTCCGCCTCGGCCAGGCCCTGCGTCCTGGTCCTGCTCGGTGTCCGGCTGGACGGAACCAAGGAGCTCATCGCGATCGCCGAGGGCCTGCGGGAGTCCACCGAGTCGTGGGCCGACCTGCTGCGCGACTGCCGCCGACGCGGCATGCGCGACCCCGAGCTGGTGGTCGGCGACGGCGCGATGGGCCTGTGGCGGGCGCTCGCCGAGGTGTTCCCGGCCGCACGGCCGCAGAGGTGCTGGGTTCGCAAATCCCGCAACGTCACCAACTGCCTGCCCAAGTCCGCCCAGCCCGGGGCGGTGAAAGCGATGCAGGAAATCTACAACGCGGAGGACCGCAGCCACGCTGAGAAGGCGATCGAGGCGTTCGCGAAGACCTACGGCGCCAAGTGGCCGAAGGCCGTCGCGAAGATCACCGACGACCGGGACGAACTGCTCACGTTGTACGACTTCCCGGCCGAGCACTGGATCCACCTGCGGACCACCAACCCCATCGAGTCGACGTTCTCCACGGTCAAGCTCCGCACCAAGGTCACCCGCGGCGCGGGCAGCCCGGCCGCAGTCCTGGCCATGGTGTTCAAGCTCGTCGAGTCCGCCCAGGCTCGCTGGCGCGCGATCACCGGCGCCCACCTCGTCGCTCTCGTCCGCTCCGGCGCCAGATTCAAGAACGGCGTCTTGATCGAGCGCGCCGAATCTACGGCTGCCTGATCACATGTCACCCGGTACTTGGCTGTGCGAAGCGCCGGAAGTCCGGGACCGCCGTATACAGCGCCAGCATGACTGCCACCACCAGCAGGCCCCCGCCCGTGACCGCCCACATGGGACCAACCACGGAGGCCGCTGCGCCGTGGGCCAGGCCCGCAAGGCGGGGGCCGCCGGCGGCTATGACCGTGTCGGCGCCTTGCAGACGACCTCGCAGCTCGTCGGTGACGACGGTTTGAAGTGCGGACTTGCGGAACGCGCTCAGCACAGTGAGCGCGGCGCCGGCCAGGACAAGCAGGCCCGAAGCCGCTGCCAGGGACCGGGCCAGGCCGAACCCGGCGATGGCCCCGCCCCAGCAGCAGACAGCGCCGCAGATCGCGGCACCATAGCGACGGTCCCGGGTGAAGGTCCCGGACAGCAGTCCAGCCAGCACGCTGCCGACCGGGATCGCCGCATACAGCACGCCCACGGCGTCAGCGCCGCGCAGTCCTGCGGCGAGCTGCGGATACACCGCGTAGGGCAGGCCGAGGAAGAGCGCTGAGAAGTCGGCGACGTAGGTAACGACCAGGACCTTGTCCATGGTGAGCAGCCGGAGCCCGGCCAACACGCCGTTCCTGCCAAGGCCGCGTCCGCCGGAGCCTATAGGCGGCAGCGGCGGGAGGTGCCACACGGCCAGGAGCGTCGCTGTGAGCGCCACGGCATCGATCAAGTAGAGCGTGGGGCTCCCGACAACAGGCAGCAGCGCGCCGGCCAGCAGCGGGCCCGCGATTCCCGCTGACCAGGAAGCCGTCGACTGCAGCGTGTTCGCCGCCGGCAGGACGGCAGCGGGTACCAGGCGAGGGACGACTGCTCCGCCTGCGGCGGCGTTCGCGCCGAAGCAGGCCTGTTGCAGCCCCACTAGGACGAGCAGTAGCGCCACCGAACGCAGGTGGGCAGCGGCTTGGAACCACAGCAGCAGCGAGGCCACCCCGATCCCGGAATTGGTGCACAGCAGCACCAGACGCCGGTCGGCGGTGTCCGCCACGGCTCCTCCCCACAGCGATCCGAGGACCATCGGAACGAAGCCGACAAGGCCCGCGAGTCCGACGTCGGCAGATGAACCGGTCAGGCTGTAGATCTGCATCGGCACGGCCACCGCCGTGAACTGAGCACCAGACGTCGTGATCGCACCCGCGAGCCACAGTCTGCGGAAGTCCTTATGCCGCAGCGGCTCGATATCCATGAAGATCCGCATGGCCAAACGCTGGGGCTTACCCCAGGGGCAAGGTCAATGCCTGGCCCACAGGAGCCCGCCCGCACCTGCCGGGCACCCGGGCGAGCGTCAGCGAGTCTCGATCCACAAGTCTTGACAGTTACTCGACCCGATCTTGTTAGAGGAGGACAGGATGATCGTGGCGTCGACGTCGATGACGATCCAGCCCGTCAGCCGCTTGCCCGCCGCCACCAGCCAGGGGAAGCCACCGGGCCGCAGACGCAGCAGGCCCCACACGTGCCGGCGGACCCGGGCGCGGGCCTTCGCGATCCGGTTCACAGCGGGCTCGTCCAGCGCGGCCAGCGTCCGGTGCGCGGTGGAGTCCGAGGCTGCGGCCCCCGGTAGGGCGGTGTGGTGGGTCTGGAGCTGTTCGGCTTCCGACAGGTTCTTCGCTCCGAGCACGATCGCGCTCGCCAGGCCCAGCAGCACATCCGCGCGGTCACGCCAGGTCGCGCTGCCGCCCGCCGGCCACAGCCGCCGCAGCGCGTCGGTCAGTCCGACCCGGTCGGCGACCTGGTGCAGCAGCACCACCCCCGCGTGCCCGATCAGGCCCTTCCCGTCGGCGGCCACCGACAGCCCCCGGCTCCACCCTGTACGCTCGCTCACCGAGAAGGTGCACCTGTTCTTGCAGTGGATACGACGTCGCAATCGCATCCTTGCAGGCCAGAGGAACCTTCTTCTAATTCATGGTCAGATCAATGCAGTCGGTTGAATACCCGAGGTTGGTGACCGAGTCGTGTGAGACGATTGTTCCGCGGACGTCGGGCCTGATCGGTCCAGTGAGCGTCGAGCCGGATGACGTTGATCGCGGTGGCGGAGTAGGCGTGCTGCAGGCTGACCATGGGCAAGCCGCGGTAGCGGGCCCGGCGCAACCCGGTGACGTCCAGGGCCTGGTTGATCGTGCCTTCGACACCAGCGCGGAGGGCGTACTTGGCCTGCCAGGTGTTTGTGGCTCTTCGGTTGCTTCCGTGGGTGGGGTTATGCGGTTTGACGGCCTGGTAGCTGGGGGCGGTGGCCGCCGAGGCTGAGCATGGCGAGTGCGATGAGTGTGGTGGGGCCCTTGAAGCCGAAGGCCATGCGGGTGATCGGGCGGATCTTGGTGTTCATGCTCTCGACGAGTCCGTTGCTGAGGCCGTGCTCGGCGGCGGCGGTGATGGCGTCCCGGTACGTGATGATGGCGCGTTGCAGTTTGACGAAGGGCTCCAGGCGGGACCGGCGGGCCCACTGCACCCAGTCGCGCAGGGCCTCGGCGGTGTCAGGGTCGCACTTCAACGCCAGCCGAAGGCCTTCCTTCAGCAGATATGCGCGGTGCAGGACAGGGTGGGCCTTCGCGATGAACTCCATGGGTGCATATCTTCTGAGGATGGAAGCAAGACCGGGGTGCCCCGCGCAGACACGTATCTGCCCGCACCGTGGAGTGCCTCACGCAGGCGGCGTCC
>NZ_JBVHLF010000188.1:0-5019 GCF_055559155.1 Kitasatospora sp. NPDC024654 | reverse complement strand
CACACCACCCAAACCCCAACACCCCCCCCCCCCTCCCCCGCGCCCCCCCCCCCCCCCCCCCCCCCCCCCCCCCCCCCCCCGGGCCCTGATGCTGGACCTGCCGGCCGACTCAGCGGACCTCGGTGATCTCCGGGCCGCGCGTGAAGGGGCTCAGCGAGGCGTCACCGAAGCGGGAGGACTCCCCCTCCGGGGCGCCGGCGCCACCGTCGGCGACCATCTGGGCGTCATCCGGCAGCTTCAGCACGATCGGGTCGCGCGGCGCCATCGGGGTCTCCCCACGGACGACGACGGTCTGCCGGAACACCTGCTCCAGCACGCTCGCCGTCTCCGGCTGCACCGCGGCCTGGCCGGAGATGACACCGCGCAGGAACCAGCGCGGACCGTCACACCCGACGAAGCGCACCAGCTGCACGCCCTGGGTGCCGTCCGGGAGCTGCACCGGGACCTGGGCCCGCAGGTGCCAGCCCAGCGGGCCCTCATCCTCCTCGACCAGACCGCCCTGGGACCTGATGCCGTTCGCGATCTCCTCGCGAACCTCGCCCCAGATGCCCTCGGACTTCGGCGCGGCGAACGCCTGCAGCTGGATGGCGCTGTTGCCGAGCACCAGGGTGGCGGCCACGATCGCGTCGCCGGCCACCTCCACCCGGAGCTCCATGCCCTCGACGCCGGGGACCAGCAGACCGCCGAGGTCGACCCGGCCCTCCTCGGGGCTCTCCAACTCCGAGATGTCCCACGGGCCGTCCGGCCGCGGGGCCGGCGGCAGACCGACGCGGTCGGCCGGGTCCACCTCCGTCTCCTCGGCTTCGTTCAGGGTCTCGCTCTCGGAGTCCGCGGAACCTTCGACGTCATCGGCCGTCTCGTCGGCGCTGATGGCGTCCTCGGCGAGCTGCTCGACAGCGTCCTCGCTCTTGTGGCGACGACGGAACACGGTCACTGTCCTTCCCGGTCCAAGACCGATGCGAATACCTGCTCGGCCGCGGGCATGCTAAACCGCGGCGTGGCCACCGGTCGACCCGAACCCACCCTCGGCGCGTGCGGACTCGGGCAATTCGGCCACCTCGTGGAAGCGGGCCTTCTCGACCTGCTGGATCACCAGCTGGGCGATCCGGTCCCCACGGCGAAACTCGACCTGCTCGCGCGGGTCCAGGTTGACGACGATCACCTTGATCTCACCACGGTACCCGGCATCGACCGTCCCTGGGGCGTTCACGAGCGCAACGCCGCAACGAGCTGCGAGTCCCGAACGCGGGTGGACGAACGCGGCGTAACCGTCCGGCAACGCGATGGCGATGCCCGTGGGGATGACGGTCCGCTCGCCCGGCTTGAGGACGGCGTCCACGGTGGCGCACAGGTCCGCGCCCGCGTCCCCCGGCTGGGCGTAGGCGGGGAGGGGCAGCTCGGGGTCGAGCCGTCGGATCAGGACGTCCAACGGTTGGCGGGCAGTAATGCTCACGGATTCACCTCGAAGGCTCTGGCTCGCTTGAACAGATCAGGGTCGTCCAAGGCTGCCTTGATGTCCTCGGGCCGACCGTGCGTGGTGAAGTGTTCCAGCTTCACCTGGACGAAGAGAGCCTGTGCCCGGATCGCGACCGGCCCGTCCGGGCCGCCGATCCGGCCCTCGGCCGCGCAGTAGAGCTTCCGTCCGTGCACCCCGGTGGCCCAGGCACGGATGTGCAGCAGCGCGTCCACCGGGACCGGGCGGAGGAAGTCGCTCTCCAGCCGACCGGTGACCGAGGCCGTGTGCAGGATCCAGTTGAGCGAGCCGAGGGTCTCGTCCATCGCGGTGACCAGGATGCCGCCGTGGGCCAGACCCGGGCCGCCCTGGTGGACCGGCTTGACCACGAACTCCGCGGTGACGTCCACCCCCTCGCCGGCCCGCACCTCGATCTGCAGACCACTGCTCTGCTGCGGGCCGCAGCCGAAGCAGTGCACGTAGTGCGAGCCCAGCGAAGTGCCCGGTGCGGGCGCCTCGGGGTGGCGCACCGGCAGCACGGCGTCCGCCGGCGGCGTGGTCGGCGTCAGCGGAGTCGGACGGAGGCGCTCGGCAGGCCCGGTGGAGTCCTGCGGAGCCGGCGAGGAGGCGTTGGGTCTGGTCACGGGCGCGACCTTACCGGCCAGTAGCTACCAACGCACGGGGCTGCCGGAGGCGTGGACGAGCCACTGACCCCGGGTGACCGGCATGCCACGGAAGGGTGACCCCGGAGCGCCCGACCAGGCCGTCCGCCGGCTCCCGGGCGCCGCACCGGGGGGCCGTGCGGCGACTGTGGAATCGACACCCACAATGGGGGGCATGTACGACGAACGCCTCACCGCGCCCCCCTCCTGGTGGCTGCTGCCGGCCGCCTCCGGCCTGTCGATCGCCCTGATCCTGCTGCGCTTCGGCGCGGTCCCCGGACTGATCGGCCTGGTGGTGGGCGGCGTCGCCGGCGCCGTCGCGCTGAGCAGCTACGGCTCGGCCCGGATCCGGGTGGTGCAGGGCAGCCTGGTGGCCGGCAAGGCCAAGCTGCCGCTGGACGCCCTGGGCGCGGCGGAGCCGCTGGACGCCGCGGCGGCGGTGGCCTGGCGTTCGGTGAAGGCGGACCCCCGCGCGTTCATGCTGCTGCGCAGCTACGTCCGGACGGCGCTCCGGGTGGAGGTGACCGATCCCGCCGACCCCACGCCGTACCTCTATCTCTCCACCCGCGACCCGGAGGCTCTGGCCGCCGCGATCGCCAAGGCCAAGGGCTGACCGCCACTCGGCGCGGGGGCGCAGAGACGAGGAAGGGACGGCCCGCGTGTGCGGGACCGTCCCTTCGTCGTTTGTGCGCCCGCCGTAGCGGTCGCGAGATCAGCCTCCGGGCCGGAGGTCCGGCCCGGTCGGGGCGGTGTGCCGGACCGGCGAGTGCGCAACGCACGGGTACCACCGGGCTCGGACCATGACCGCCCGACGCTCAGGCGCCGCAGTCCCGGCAGATCGGGTTGCCGTTCTTCTCGCTGTACAGCTGGCTGCGGTGGTGCACCAGGAAGCAGCTCATGCAGGTGAACTCGTCGGCCTGACGGGGCAGCACCCGGACGGACAACTCCTCGTTGGAGAGGTCGGCGCCGGGAAGCTCCAGGCTCTCGGCTCCGTCGAAGTCGTCCACGTCGACCGAGTTGGTCGACTTCTCGTTCCGGCGCGCCTTGAGTTCTTCGATGCTGTCCTCGTTGAGGTCGTCATCGGTCTTGCGTGGGGTGTCGTAGTCCGTTGCCATGTTCGCTCTCCCCCTCTGGGTGTGTGCGGTATCTCCAGCGCACGTAACGCATGAGGGGCCGGTCTTGTGCCCGACCCGAGGCCGAGATTGTGCCTTACTTCAAGCCCTGTTACTCAATCGACACTCAGCGGCGAGCCCGATCAGGTGGTCGGACGGGCTTCCGAGGGGCTCGCGGACAGTGGCCGCCGGCAGTGGGCGACCGTCGGATTTCGAATACGGATGGTGATGGTACGCCCTGTCAGGTCCTTGCGCCAGAGGGCCTCCACCCAGGTGGAGCAGGGCACCGAGGGAGAGCGGAGCGGAGTGTATCCCCCCAGATCCGGCTACTCTCCGCAATGATCACCGACATTCGGATGATCACTCTACGAGATCAGCCGAACATGTGCCGCCACCGGGTGTGACCTTGGTCACATCGCTGACTTTTCTGGGCGAAACGGGCGCAATCCGCCCATCCGGACGGTCGTTCGGAGCTACTTCCGGGCCGCGTTGGCGGCCCGCCGGGCCAGCAGGGCGGCCTGCCGCTCGTCGAACCGGGCCGCCTGGGCGTCCAGTCCCGCCATGAACAGCCCCAGCTCCTCCTGGGCCTGCCGGCCGTCGGGGCCGAGACCGTCGACCTCCATCACCTTCAGGTGGCGCAGCACCGGCTGCAGCACGTCGTCGTGGTGGATCCGCAGGTTGTAGACGCCGCCGAGGGCGATCTGCGCGGCGGCCCGCTCGAAACCGGGCATGCCGTGGCCGGGCATCCGGAACTGGGTCACCACGTCGCGGATGGCCGCCATCGCCTGGTCCGGCGCGAGCTCCAGGGCCGCCTTGAGCAGGTTGCGGTAGAAGACCATGTGCAGGTTCTCGTCGTTGGCGATCTTCGCCAGCAGCTGCTCGCAGAGCGGGTCACCGGCGAAGTGGCCGGTGTTGCGGTGCGAGATCCGGGTGGCGAGCTCCTGGAAGGCCACGTAGGCGACCGACTGCAGCATGCTGTGCGCGTTGTCGGACTCGAAGCCGGCCGACATGTGGTCCATCCGGGCGCGCTCCAGCGCCACCGGGTCGACCGCACGGGTGGCCAGCAGGTAGTCGCGCAACGCTATGCCGTGCCGGCCCTCCTCGGCCGTCCAGCGGTGCACCCAGGTGCCCCAGGCGCCCTCCCGGCCGAACATGGTCGCGATCTCGTGGTGGTAGCTGGGGAGGTTGTCCTCGGTCAGCAGGTTGACCACCAGCGAGACCCGGCCGAGCGGGGTGACCTGGGACTGCTCCACGGCCCACGCCTCGCCGCCCAGCACGCCGTCGAAGTCCCGTCCCTGGCTCCACGGGACGTACTCGTGGGGCATCCACTCCTTGGCGACCTTCAGGTGGCGGTTGAGCTCCTGCTCCACCACCTCCTCCAGGGCGAGGATCAGCCGGGCATCGGTCCAGGCGGTCGAGCCGGTGCGCTGAACGGGTGCGATGGTCACGACGGTGGCTCCTGAGGGGACGGGACACTTACGGATCCGTAGGTTACGACACCGTAAGTTGTTCCGACCGCCGATGACAAGTGCCGTGGCCAGCACCTTCGTGCTGCCGAGGGGGCCGCCCGGGACCGCGTGGCCGTGCGTCCGGGCATGACGAAGCCGGGTGGGGGGGGGGGGGGGGGGGGGGGGGGAGGGGGGGGGGTGCGGGGGGGGGGGGGGGGGGGGGGGGGGGGGGGGGGGGGGGGGGGGGGGGGAAAAAGGGGGGGGGGGGGGGGGGGCCTCCCCGAACAAGGGGGGGAAGACAGTAGCGTGGCGAAAAAGAAACCCCCCACACCCCCCTGATCACC
>NZ_JBVHLF010000187.1:0-5115 GCF_055559155.1 Kitasatospora sp. NPDC024654 | reverse complement strand
AAAAATGTTGACGTGGGAAGGCTGGGGTGGGTTGGGAGAATGCGCGGGACCATCCCCGGTCGGAGGCCTCCCCCCCCGTCCCCTCCCCGGCACTGGTCGGGCCGTGGACGCCCCGCCCTGGCCCCGCCCCTCGGAGATGGTGGCCCGTGTCCATCCCGGGCTGGGGCAACCTGCCACCCGACCTGCCGAACATCAGCCAGGCCTGCCCACCTCGGCGCGGTTTCCCACACCACCACACACCTGACGACCACCGTGCTACCCAACCCCACCACCCGAAGCGCCACCCGGTGCCACCCACCGCCGACACCGGAGCAGGCGACAGCAGCGCCCCCCCAGCGGCAGGGCACGGCGGGACCGTCGGAGAGCGAGTAGGCATGGAAAGGGCCCCTGGGCCCGGGTCCGGCGGCAGCCGGACTTCCATGACTGGCGTAGTGACCGGCACCGACCTCCAGCCAGCGGGCTGGCATCGGTGCCCGGCCCGGGCTGCGGCAGCGGCACGGATGGACAACCTGCCGGAGGCCCAGCCAGCCGCAGCACCGTCGGCGAGCTGGCGTCAGAACCAGCCCGCGCCGGGTGAAGACTCGCCTGACCGCGGACGTCTACTGAGTATTAAGAGGCGGATGGTGTTTTGCCTGGTCAGAGGGCATTTGCAATGCATGATCGCCACATTCGAGTGCACGAATCATGCATTCACATTGCCTATAGGCAACCTCAGTGTGGCGACACGCCGCTGCGGTGTCGCCAAGCTACTTGCCTATAGGCAAGTTCTGGGTAGGGTGGTCTCATTCATGTTGCCTATAGGCAACATGGCGAGGTGAGGAGGGGTATGGCGCGATCCAACCCGGTGCGGGCCGAGGGCGTGAACCGGGAGACAGGCGAGGTCATGCAGCTGGACCTCTTCAGCGAGGAGGACGCGAAGCCGGGACCGGACAAGGTCCGCTACGACTGGAATCCTCACGCAGGGCGGCACGTCAATGTGCCGAAGACGCTCATGCGGAAGATGTGGCGGAAGGACAGCGGCTACGACCAGAACGATCGGGACATCTTCGGCTTCTACCTGGCGCACAGTCCGGACGGCGCCGAGCCCCTGCGGATGACCTTTAAGGAGATCTCTGAGATCCTGGGCCCTGCGCAGAACACCGTTCGCACCTCGGTGGAGAAGCTCCACCTCGGCGGGCTCCTCCTGGAGGCGGAGAAGTTCGGTCGGATGCGGTTCTACCGAGTGAATCCGCGGGCAGGCTTCGACGGCCCTGCCAGGAAGCAGGTAGACGCCACGAAGGAGGCCCGTCTGCCGGTGGTTCCTGCCCCGGAGGCGCCCGCCAAGCCCGTCAGGAAGAGGAAGGTCGCGTGACGACAGCCGTTATGCACCAGGAGCGGGACGCCGAGTTCACCCAGGCGCTGATGCACCAGCTGCTGCTGCGTACAGCAGGCGCCCCGGGTGCGGACTTTCGCGTGCTCGCGTTCTACGCGACGGTGGCCCCGCTCGGTCAGACCGTGCGCACGGTCGCGAAGCTGGTCGCCGAGGGCCTCAGGATCAGTGAGCCGACGGTGTCCAAGAGCATCAAGCGCCTCGCCGCCGAAGGCTGGTTGGAGCTGGCCTACCGCCAGGGACCGATCAACTTCTACCGGGTCGGCCCCCTCGTGATGGAGGTCGCAGCCGCGGTCTCCGGTGAGGGCGAGGAAGAGGACCTGGCCACCATCCATCACCTTCCCTTCGGTCAGCAGGACGACGAGTAGGTCGTCAGCCCCGAGGGCCCGCCGTTCCTGGCTTCGGGACGGCGGGCCCTCGTCTTGCCGCCGCACATAGCTCCAGGTCGGCCGGGCGCCGCGAGAACGCGCGGTCCGTCGTGGGGATTTGAGTCCGACGCGGCGTAGGTGCCGCAGGCATCTCCGCCGTAGCCGGGCGGGTTGTGAACAAGGCGACCAGGCCGAAGACCGCCGATGCCGCCGGCACCGGCCGCCCCAACCCGCGCCTGCTCCCGCTGCACGACCTGCTCGTCGGGATGGACCGGCCCAAGGGCCGCCTCGTCTGGCTGAACAACCCGCAGGTCCCCGCGCTGCTGAGAGATCTCGCCACCAGCAACATCGCCCTCACCCACGAGGCCATCCAGCTGGTGCCGAACTGGCGCACCGCCGCTTACCTGCGCGACCTGCTCATGGAATGCGGCGCCCTGCCCCGCCAGGACCGCCGGCTCCTGCTCTTCCAACGCTGGCTGGCCGAACGCCTCGCGGCGACCACAGACCCCGAACACAAGCAGGCGGACGACGAGCTCGGGGAGGCGCTGGAGCTGCTGTGGGAGTCCACGCTGCGCCGACCAGGCGAGGGACGATTCCGCCTGCGTCCGGTCGCGGGTGATGGGCTGTCGCCGACCGACCTATCCCGCAAGGGGGCAGCCGAGATCCCAGAGCAACTCCGCGGCGATCTCGATCTTGTGACAGCCCTGCAGATCGCTCACCCCACTGCGATGAAGCACAAGCTGTCGACGGTCACGTAATTCCGGTCCGCCCGAGATTCCGTTCGGGTGTCTCGGTTGGCGGGCGTCGACGTTGCGCCTCGAAATGCACTCTCGGGGGGTGACGGCATGACGACGTCGATCGATCAGATCGCCACCTTGGCGACGTTCGGTTCCAGCTGGGCTGTGCTGGCCGTTGGTCACAACGTCGCGGACTGAACCGCCCCGGGTTCGGTAGTGAACCGCCCCGGGTTCGGTAGGGACTCGAGCGCCCCGGTCCGTTGCATGCCCACCCCCTATCCCTGAGCTACTGAGGTACCAAGCGAGAGGCACTGGTTCATGAGCGCAGACGCGCTCATGAACCAGTGCCTCTTGTGTTTCGGGGTCCTCGGTTACCCGGAGGCTCGAAGGCTCGGGCTATGACCGGGTTATGGCCAGGCCTTGCGGTGTCAGCTTCGGAGACTTTCGATCAGCGCTTCGGCAAGCGCGTAGGCCTCCTGCTTGTCGAGTTCGTTGGTGATGGCTGCGACGAAGGCCCTGATGTCATGCCAGTCGACGCTCCGAGTGTCGGTCGTTGGCTCGGCTCCGCGAGGCTCGGGAACCACCGCCGTGTCGACTACGACGGAACCCTCGATGGCGGGCTCCACGCCTGGGCGCTCCGTCTGCCCCATAACCGGGTTATAGGCCGGCGCGGGTGCGGGCTCTGAAGTTCGCCCGGGGGCTGGCGCCATAACCGGGTTATAGCCGAGGGCGGTGGCGCTGGTCCGGGCGGGCGGGGGAGTGGGCGCCGTATCGGCCGGCTTGCCGGTCGATGGCGTGCCGACCGGAGTGGGCGTGGGGTGCCGGCTGGCCTCGTAGGCGGCGAGCTGTTCAGAGGCCGGTAGGGGAGTGAAGGCGCGGGCTGCCTTCACGCCGAGTTCCCCCGAGGCGACCTTGGCACGCAGTTCCGGGACGAGGTCCAGCAGGGCGATGCGCTGGGAAACGAAGGCCTGGGTCTTTCCGATTCCCTTGGCCACCTTGGTCTGCGACATTCCACGCCCCACAGGTGGCTTGTCCGTGAGCACGCGCAGAGCCTCGGCCTCCTGGATCGGGCTCAGGCCGACACGCAGGAGGTTCTCTGCGACGGCCCACACCAGCGGGTCCTCGGCGGCGTCGTCATTGACGTAGGCCGGGACCTCGTCCAGGTTGGCGAGCCTCGCTGCCTCGAGTCGGCGGTGGCCGGCCACGACGACGTACTGGTGAGCGCCGATGGTGCTGCTGTGCTGAGGGTTGTGCTTGAGGAAGGCGGTGCTGGTGCAGACCGTCAGCGGAGCAATGACACCGACGCTCTCGATGCTGGTGACCAGGTCGAGGAACTCCTGGTCGTCCAGGTCGATTGCGCCTCGAGGGTTATCGGGGTTAGGCGCGATCTGAGGGAGGCCGATGACCGGAGGCCGGGGCGCGGCCTGGGTGGGCTCGTCGAGGGGCTCGCCGTCGAGCATGTCGGCGAGGTTCACGCGGCGACTCATCGGGCGGCCCCGTTCAGGTTGAGCTCCAGGGCCAGCTTGAAGAAGTCCTCGCGGGCTTCGAAGGATGCCCGGTTGGGCTTGTACTGGGTGACGACGAGGCCTTCGGCGGCGGCGCGAGAGTGGACCTTGTAGTGGCGCACGACGGTCTTGGCGAGGGGGAAGCCGTTCTTCTCGACGAACTCCTGGGTCTGCCTCAGGTCGACATCACCGTCGCGCGGATCCCAGTTGTTGATCACCACGGTGTAGGGGAGACCTCGCGGGGCGATGATCTGCTTGACGGTCCTGACGGTCGGCTTGAAGCTCAAGGGCTCGGGCTCGATCGGCAGGATCACGCTGTCGGCGTTGTCGAGGACGGCGCGGAGGATGTCCGCGGCCCGGCCGTCGCCCAGCGGGTCGGCAGTCGTGTCGTCCTCGGACAAGTCGAGCCAGCCCGGGGTGTCGACGAAGATGTGCCGGACCGAGCTGACGCTCCGAAGCTTCCGCAGTGAGCCGAGGTCGTTGTGGGCCTGGGCGAAGAGGAACGGGAGGTCGTCGCCGACGCGGTTCGACCACCAGGCCGTGGACCCCTGCGGGTCCACCGAGACTGCCAGGACGGGAGGTTGTTCGCCGGCCTTCCGGCCGATCACCTCGGCGGTCACAGCGGCGAGGTTGACGGTGAGCGTCGACTTCCCGACGCCGCCCTTCTGGTTCAGAAGAACATGCACGTGTGCCATGAAAAGCTCCGTATGCTTCCCAAAGGTTCTGGTACTCCGGACTGGCACAGGATGTCAGAAACGTTGGTTAAAACAGACATCGGGCCCCGGAACGGCGTGGCGCACCTCCCCTGCCGGGGGGGCTCACATGGTGTAGACACGGTCTCGGCAGCGACAGGACGCCCCGTCGGCAGGCCGCGATCAGACCCCCTGAAACCGCGGTCGGCACTGCGACTAGAAGCGAGCAGTAGACATCCTGGGTAGTCAGAGCGATCCGATCAGCCGGTGTGCGTAGCGCGCGGCCACAAGGGGGGTCTGGCCGTGTGGGGAATACGGACCACCGTGCATCCCTCCCGCCAGCCCTGGATCGGTCGCGTCCAACCTGCGGTGTAAAAGGATCACGGGCGTAGGGTGCCGTGCTGAACCGCCAAGTTCGCACGTCACAGCCCCGAAGGGACCCCT
>NZ_JBVHLF010000186.1:0-5187 GCF_055559155.1 Kitasatospora sp. NPDC024654 | reverse complement strand
CGCGAGCAGGTCCGCGATCCGTGCGCGCATCTGGCCGAGGTCGGCGCCGGCGGTCGCGGCCCGCAGCTCCAGGCGTCGGCGCAAGTCCCGGTCACCGTCGATCAGTTCGCGGACCAGGGCCAGCAGGTCCTCGCGTGAGCGCGACGAGAGCCAGGACTCCAGGCTGCCGGTCCTCGCCTCGCTGTCGGCCCGGAGCCGGGGCAGTTCCCCGCGCCGTTGCAGCACGACCAGGCCCACCGCGACACAGTGCTTGCAGAAGTTGCCGTCCAGACCGTACGGGCAATCGCACTCCCCCCACAGCCCGTCCTCCTCGTCCTCGTCCACCTCCAGCACGACCTCATAGGCATCGGTCCCATGGACGACGGCGGTGAACCGGTGCCCGTCCACCTCGAGCGAGTCGACCGCGTCACGGTAGCCCCGGCCCCGGTCGAAGGAACGCGGCCCCGCCAGCGCGCGCAGATCGTCCTCAGTGAATGCAGCAGTGCTCGTCACAGCACCCATCCAAGCGGACAAGGCCGGAAGCGTTCCAGAAATCGGCCATTTCACCCTCAGGCCCCAGGCTTCACGCGGCAGGCAGCCACCGGTTCCTCCCCTTCACGGACCAGGTCGTCTTCCGGCACCTCAGCCGCCCCGGCCCCGGCCGGCGGTGCACGGCGGCTCCGGGCAGTCCGGCTATCGGCGGCGACCCGCCGGACGGTAACCGTGCGCGGCCAGCCAGGCCCGCGCCCGGCCGCACTGCCGCTCCTCGGCGAACAGGCGAAACCGGTGCAGCTCGTCTTCCCGACGGGCCAGGACATCCCTGAACCGGCGGAATGCCCCACGGCCGGTGACGGCGATCTCCAGGCGCTCCGCGAAGTCGGCGTCACCTACCGTGGCGATGAACAGCTCCATGTCCCGATAGCCCTCCCGGGATCCTTCGCACCACACCGGCAGCCACCGGTCGGAGTCCGTGTCCTCCTCACACTCCTCCTGCCCGTCGAAGTCGACCTGCTGCGCCCAGCAGTCGCCGGTGGTCAGATCGATACGGCCACCGCCGTGGGCGGGGTCGCCCTCCAGTAGCCCGGACAGCTCCTCCAGATCCACCGCCAGCGGCCTGAGCGGCGATGCCGGGCCCCGACCCAGCGCGGCCGCCAGCTGCCGAGCCAGCTCCTCGTCGCCCTCCCAGCCGCGCTCGTCGAGCGCAGCGATGCACCGCTCGGCCACTTCCGCCGCCCCCGGCACCCGCTCGGCCGCCGCGCTGCCGACCAGGTCCCCCACCTGCTGCAGGACCTCGGCCAGCGGCCGACCCGACAGCACAGCGACCAGCGCCGCCCCGTCACCGGCATACCGTCGCGCGCGCAGCTGCCGCAGGCTGTCCTCGCTCCACGTCCCTGTCATGCGCATCAAGGTAGCCGCATCTCGGCGGGAAGAACGGATGAGGCATCATGATGGTGGCGGCGACTTCCTTACCGGTCGGTCGCCTCGGTCGGTCCTGCTGGGCTCAGGAGTTCGGCGCAGTGGTGCGGAGTCGCTGACTGATTCCCTGGGCGCGCTCGGGCACCGTCGCGCCGATCTCGGCCGCCAGCTCGTGGAGCGTGTCCAGGCCCGGGAGGTCCTCCAGCGCCTGGGTTACCAGCGCACGGGCCTGCGCGAGGCCACCGCGTGCACGCGCGAGCCGCGCCCGGAACAGCAGTTGGTACCCTCCGTCCAGCGCCGGATGCTCGGCGATCCTGTCCAGCAGATGGCCGGCGTCGTAGTCCGGCAACCGTTCCAGCAACATGCCGTGCCACTCCAGCAGATCGTCGGCCCGGCGCTTGCACTCGTAGGCGGCGGACGAGTAGCCCGCGATACGAGGACCCTTGGCCTGCCGGGTCCGGGCAACGCGGTCAAGGGCGACCACGTACTGCTCGGCGCAGGCCAGCCATGCGTCGGGGGCGGGGAGCAGGCGCTCGAGGACGACGGCCAGCATCCTCTCGTGTTCCGGTACCGAACCAAAGCCCCGCACCGTCCAGCCGAAGCGGGACTCCCAGCGGACCAGCTGCGGCATCGCACGTTCGGCGAACTCGGCCGGTCCGTGGCGATTCAGCATCGTGGCCCACAACGCGGCGACGGCCTCGGAGGCAACGAACTTCGCCGCTTCCATCGGATCATCCGAACGGAAGCACTGGTAGCTCTTGCAGTAGCAGGCCAGGTCCACGACCGCCGCGACCGCCTCCTCTCCCGAACGCGGGTCCTCGGCCGCGAGCGCCTGTCGAGCTGCCTCGGCGTGGCGGCGGAAGGTGAACCGCCAACCGGACCGCTCCTTCGGGCTCACCCTGTGGTCTCCGGCCAGATAGGAACCCGCACGAGCCAGCCCGACGAACTCCCGCACCTGCGCGAGCACCTGCTGCGGGTCCTGCGCCTCGGTCCTCGCCCGGGGCTGCGGCACGGCCGCCGCGGGAGCGATCTCCGCTTCGATCCGCTCGCGCACGGGCGCGGCACCGCGCCAGTACAGGTTCCACAGCGCCTTCCTCAACCGTTCCTCGTCAAGGTGGGCCAGCTGGGCGAAGAACTCTTCGCGGTTCATGCGACGCGTCACCATGGCGTCGGAGGATACCGTCCCAGCCGCGCTCACCTTCGAGGCGCAGGACACCCGCCCGTCCAGGGAAGTCCGGACGTCCACTCGGGATGTCCACTCGAATGCCTCCTGTCATCCGGCGAGCACCATGCCTTCGTTCAGCGCGGTCTCCTGATCGGATACACACGATCCGGCCGACGGACATCCTCGCTCTCTCCTGGACCGGTAGGCTGACTGGCATCCGCGTGCTCTCCCCCCTGCGAGGCATTGATCCATGCGCATGTTCTTCGAGCCGGACGACGAGGACGGCTTTGCGGCCGCCTGTGAGCAACTGGTCAGCCGGCTGGTGGCCTGGTGCGAGGAGCGAGGCGAGGCCAGCGACCCGATGGTGGCCGAGTCGGCGCTGGACTACCGGCATCGTGGCACGGTCGACGGCCGGCTGGGACTGTGGCAGCCACAGCAGGTGGAAGAGTTCCTGCTCGACTGGCTGCCGCGCACGCTCACCCAACTGCCCGGCCAGCCGCCGGCGGACGGTCCCGGAGGGCTGCGCGCCCTGCTGCGCTTCCTGCACGCGATGGGGCTGGATGATCCGCGCGGTGGCTCGCTCGATCTCCTGGAACGGGCGATCGACGCGGTGTCTCCGATGTTCGCGGAGGCCATGACGGACCGCACTCGCTGGGGGATGGCGAAGTTCTGGGCGACCACCGCCGCCGAGCAGGGCGTTGACGTCTTCGACCACGGCGCGATGGACCGCTTCACCGAGCGTACCCGGCGCGGCGAAGCCCCCTACGACGAGTCGACGTTGGAAGCGATCGTCCGCCGCCACCGCCTTACCGGCCCGCCCGGGGTGCGGCGCGCCGAGCCGCAACTGCCCGTCCTGCTGCCCGGTGA
Organism: Kitasatospora sp. NPDC024654; assembly: GCF_055559155.1. Classification (NCBI taxonomy): domain Bacteria; kingdom Bacillati; phylum Actinomycetota; class Actinomycetes; order Kitasatosporales; family Streptomycetaceae; genus Kitasatospora; species Kitasatospora sp. NPDC024654. The sequence continues at coordinate 1,760 of NZ_JBVHLF010000186.1, read as the reverse complement.
CGATGAACTGCGTGCCGCCGCAACAGCCGTCCCACTGGTCGGCCAACTGGCCGCACTCGCGCAGTGGGCCGGCAAGGAGGGCCGGGAACTGACGAAGCTCGGGCGGCTCAAGCTCGCCGACGCCAAGGAACTCGTCGCCGCCCTCGGCACCGGCGACCGCCCCGGCTCGCCGCGCACCAGTTCCGACCTGCCGCGTCTCAACCTGGTCTTCGAGTGGGCGAAGAAGGCCCGCCTCGTCCGCCCGGCCAAGGGCCGCCTGTACGCGGTGGCCAAAGCCCGGCCTCTGCTGACGGACCCGCTCACGCTGTGGCAGCGAGCCTTCGAGGCCGTCTTCGAACTGCGCGAGGCCCTGATCGGCGGCACGGACGACTACCGACCGACGTCGATGCTGTACGCGACGTACGAAGACGTCCTACCGGATGTCCTCAACACCCTCTACAGCCTCCCGCACCCCATGCCCTGGCCCCGGCTGCGCGAGTCGACCCACCTCGCCTACCGCGCCCGCTACCACTTCACCGGCGAGGAACCGGCCCAGGAACGGATGTGGCTCCAGGAAGCCGACACTGACCTGCGCAGCGTCCTCGACGCCCTCGAGCGGCTCGGCGTCATCACCCGCGAGCACGGCATGGCCCACCCGGTCTTCCTCGACCTACCGACCCCGCCAGCCACCCCGGCACTGCCCCCGGGCCTGCCCCCGGAGCTCGCCACCCTCCTCGGCACCCCGGCCCCCGCCCCCGACGCAGCACGCCGCGCGAAGGAGCTGCGCACGGAACTCACCGCGGGCCCGGTTGAGCTGATCCGCCTCACCGACCTCGGCACCCACGCCGTACGGCTGCGGCTGCTCGCCGAAGGCCGCGACGCCCCGCTCATCGGTGAACTCGCCGACGCCCCGGCCGCCGGGCTGCTGGGCGTCCTCGCCGAACACTACGATCCTGCCTCCGCGCGCGCCGAACTCGCCGCGTGGACCCGTGCGCGCGGCGGAACCGAACCCGCGCTGACCGAGCTCGTCCAGGCCGTACGGGACACGCCGTGGCGCACCAGGGCGGGAGCCCTGCTCGACGCGCTCGCCGCCGCCCTGCCGGACGGAGAAGGTGAACGGCTCCTGCGCACCCTGCGTACCGACCCGCAGCTCGCCCCGACCGCACTCGGCGTCCTCACTCACCGCGAGCTCCTCCAGCCCGACGACCTTACCGCCCCCGAGTCGCTGCTGATGGTCGCCGAGGGCCTGCTCCAGCTCCTGGAACTCGGAGGACAGGACGCCACCGTCGACTCGCTGCTCTCCCAGGGCCGCAGGCAGGCCCGCGAGATCATCACCGCCTCCCTCGCCTCCCACCACCCCGACCAAACCGGCCTGGCCGCGCTCCGCTCCCTCGCCGACGGCCCGCTGCGCGAACGATCCGCCCAGCTCGGCCGGGCGAACGCCACCCGCACCCGCAGGAACACCACACGAGGCAAGGGCAAGCGGCGGCGCTGATCCCAACTGGCACCGCTCGAACGGGTGATATCCGTCCTCTCCTCTTCCTCCTTGCGGTCCGCGGTGCCACGATTTCAGAGTGGAGCTGAGTGTCCATGGCGTCGAAGCTGGCGCCCGCAGAACATAGGCCCCGAGTTATGGCAGGACCAGCTCCCCACGGGTCTGTACGGTCAACGACTCTGTCTCACATTCGGCTCTGGCCCGTAATCGGTGGTAGCGCTGTGTAGTGATCACTGGAGGAGGATGCGGTGGCGGAGCAGGGCAAACCCGGCTCGGCCGTGCATCT
>NZ_JBVHLF010000185.1:0-5257 GCF_055559155.1 Kitasatospora sp. NPDC024654 | reverse complement strand
CTGCGACGACGATCTTCGCCGAGGTGGTGGCGCGGGTGGCCGCGGGGCTAGAGCTTGCGAAGTCCACTGAGGACCCTTTCGAGCAGCGTGACGTCGGGCTGGTTGCCGGATTCGCCCCCGGCGGCGGGCTGGTGGATGGCGACCAGGCCGGCCTCGGCCAGGTCCGCCACGAGGATCCGCGCCACCCCGAGCGGCAGGCCGAGCAGCGCGGAGACCTCGGCCACCGACTTCACCTCGGTGGCGCACAGGCCGCAGATCCGCTGGTGCTCGGGCAGCAGGGTGGCCAGCCGGGCCGGTTCGACGCTGGCCGAGACCAGTGCCTCCAGGGCCAGTTCGTACCGGGGCCGGGTGCGTCCGCCGGTCATCGCGAACGGGCGGATCAGCGGGCCGCTGTCCTGCTCCTCCGGCTCCGCCGGGCGGGTCGGGCGCGTCGGTGCGACGGGCTGCTCGACCCCCTGGCCGGGGTTGCCGTACTGCTGGCCGTACGGAGGCTGGCCGTACGGCTGGCCGGGGCCGGCGCCGGGCGAGCCGAAGGCGTCGTGACCGGTGCCGGGGTACGGAACACCGTACTGGCCCTGATGGTCATCGGGCGGTGTCACGGGTCCTCTCCTCACAGGGTGCGGCGGTGCTGGAGCAACGGAGCTGACCCGGTCCCGGAGGAGCCGTGGCCAGTGGTGCGAGGGGCCGTACAGAGCCCGGCGCCGAGTCGGCCGAAGCCGACTCGGAGTGGGCGGTCGGATACTACAAGTACTACGAAGCGGACGGCGCCCCGTCGCCGGGGTGCCGTCCGACGGGACGTCAGTGCAGGAGGCTGCCCTGGAGTTCGGCGCGCAGCGCGGGGGTGAGGACGGCGCCGGCGCGGTCGACCAGGAGGGCCATCTCGTAGCCGACCAGGCCGATGTCGGAGTCGGGGGAGGCGAGGACGGCGAGGGAGGAGCCGTCGGAGACGGCCATGAGGAAGAGGAAGCCCCGTTCCATCTCGACCACGGTCTGGTTGACGTCGCCGCCCTCGAAGATCCGGCTGGCGCCGGAGGTGAGGGAGGTGAGGCCGGAGGCGACGGCGGCGAGTTGGTCGGCGCGGTCGCGGGGGAAGCCCTCGGACATGGCGAGCAGGAGACCGTCGGCGGAGACCACCACCGTGTGCGACACCCCGGGGGTGTTGTCCACGAAATTGGTGATCAGCCAGTTCAGGTTCTGTGCGGCCTGGCTCATCTGACTCATCTGAACTCAACGCTCCTGGTGGTTCGAGCCGCCGAAGAGATCGGTGCTGCTGTTGTGCTGTCCCTGCCCGGACCGGCCGGGCTGGCTGGGATCGATCCGGAAGCTCCCGGTCGAACCCGAGTTACGGCCCTGCTCGACGCCACGGCGCAGGTTGGTGAGCCGGCCGCGCACCTCCTCAGGGTTCCGGGAGACCTGCGGCCCGTCCTGCGGGGCCGAAGCCCCGTCCTGCGCGGCCGACTTGGCGTTGCCGGCCACCAGGTTCTGCTTGGGCACCCGGCGCGGCAGGCCGGAGCCGGTCACGCCGCCCGAGGCGGGCTCGCGCAGCTGCTCGGCACGCTGCCAGTCCGCGTCGTTCTGCGACTGCCAGCTGGGGCCGGTCGGCGTGCTCGAACCGCCGAGCGCGGACACCTCGTGGCTGCCGCGCGCCGGGGCGGCGTCTGCCGAGGTGTCCCGGGCACCGGTGAACCAGTTGGGCTGCTCTTCGGTGCCCGGGGTGCCGATCGCCCGGGTGGCCCCCAGGTTGCTGTTCAGCTGCTGGCCGGGCCGGCGCAGCGGCAGGCCGGAGCCCAGCGCGTCGCCGGCGGGCAGCGCCGGGGTCTCCGCCTGGTAGGGGTGCTGGGCGGGATCCTCCGGCCGCCGGCTGCTCTGCTGGAAGCCGTCGAACCGCTCCGGCTGGTACGGGTCGTTGCCGTAGCCGCCCTGGTAACCCTGCTCGGCGTGCGGCTGCTGCTCGGCGTAGCCCTGGCTCGCGAAGAAGCCGTCCTGGCGGCCGTAGGCCTGCTCCTGGTAGCCGCCCTGGTACTGGTCCTGGGCGTACTGCTGCTGCTCGGGGTAGCCCTGCTCCTGGTAGCCCTGGTCGGCGTAGTAGCCGCCCTGGTACTGGTCCTGGTACTGGTCCTGCCCGTACGGCTGCTGCTCGAGGTAACCCTGCTCGGCGTACGGCGGCTGCGGGTACTCCGCGGTCTCCGGCTCGCTCTCGACGAACTCGGCCTCGACGAACTCCGGCTCGGCGAACTCCGGCTCGGCGAACTCCGGCCCGGCGAAGTCGGCCTTGGCGGGGGCCGGCTGACCGGCCTCCTCGCCCGGGCCGGCCTCCAGGGCGGCCCGTCGGCGCTGGTCGATCCGCTGCGAGCGCTGCATCGACTCCAGGGCCGGGCTGAAGCCGTCCCCGCCGCGGCCGACCGCGAGGTTGTCGTCGAAGCCCAGCTCCGCGGCGCTGCGCGGGGCGGCCGAGTCGGCCTGCCAACCGGCCGCCTGCGGCTCCTGGTCGGCGAAGATCCGGGAGACCGTGAACTCCTCCTCCGGCTCCGGCATGGCCCGCATCTGGGTCAGCTGGGGCGGGAGCATGACCAGCGAGGTGGTACCGGCCGACTCGCCCGAGGGGCGCAGCTGGACCCGGATGCCGTGCCGGTCGGACAGCCGGCCGACCACGAAGAGGCCCATGCGGCGGGAGATCGCGGCGTCGACGGTGGGCGGCTCGGCGAGCTTCTCGTTGATCTCGGCGAAGTCCTCGGCGGTCAGGCCGATGCCCTTGTCGTGGATCTCGACCAGCACCCGGCCGTCCGGCAGCCGGGTCGCGTTGACGTTGACCCGGGTCTGCGGGCTGGAGAACGAGGTGGCGTTCTCCAGCAGCTCGGCGAGCAGGTGGACGAGGTCGGTCACGGCGGCGCCGACGACCTCGGCCTCCGGGATGTTCGACAGCTCGATGCGCTCGTACTGCTCCACCTCGGACGCGGCGGCGCGCAGCACGTCGACCAGCGGGACCGGGGTGTTCCAGCGGCGGCCCGGCTCCTCACCCGCGAGAACCAGCAGGTTCTCACCGTTGCGGCGCATACGGGTGGCCAGGTGGTCCAGCTTGAAGAGGTTCTCCAGCTGGTCCGGGTCGGCCTCGTTGTTCTCCAGGTCGGTGATCAGCGCCAGCTGGCGCTGGATCAGGCTCTGGCTGCGGCGCGAGAGGTTGGAGAAGATCGCGTTCAGGTTGCCTCGGAGCAGGGCCTGCTCGGCGGCGAGCGAGACCGCCTGCCGGTGGACCTGGTCGAAGGCGCGGGCGACCTCACCGATCTCGTCCTTGCCCCACAGGGCGATCGGCTCGACGTTGGTGTCCACCCGGTCCGGGTCGGTCTTGGAGAGCTTCTCGACCAGGTCCGGCAGACGGTGGTTGGCGATGTCCAGCGCGGAGGTGTTGAGCACGCGCATGCCGAGGATCATCGAGCGGGCGATGAACCCGGTGAGCAGACCGGCCAGGGCCAGCGAGGCGATCACGATCGCGGCGTTGGTGATGGCGTCGCTCTGCGCGTTGTCACGCTCGGTGGTCGAGTCCTGCACGACGCTGTTCAGCAGCTTGGTCTCGGCCACGTGCTGCGGGTTGATCACCGTGTTGGTGGCCTGCAGCCAGTTGTCCGAGGTGAGACCCGCGGCCTGGGCGGCGGCGGCCGCCGCGTTGGCCTGGGCGACGCCCTGGGAGTCACCGGTCTGGGCGGCCTGGGTGAAGGCGAGGCCGATGTTCATCAGCAGGTCGGTGGTCGGCAGGGTGTGGCCGTCCGGCATCCGCTGCGGGGCGTTGGCGTCGGCGTCCGACTGGGCGACCGTGGCGTCCGCGAAGACCTTGTTGTCGGCGTCGTCCGAACCGGTCTGGAACTCGGTCATCGCGACCTGCTGCAGCTTGTCGGCGACCAGCAGCTCCTCGATGAGCTCGGTGTTCTCGTAGCGGGTCACCCGCTGGGTCTGCACACCGGTCATCAGGGTCAGCATGAGCGCGCGCTGGTCCGAGGCGGAGGCCTTGGCCAGCGACATCGCGTAGATGCTGCGGGCCCGGCTCACGCCGGCCGCGGTCTCGCCGCCGATCGAGTTGTCGAAGGAGAGCAGCGGGTCGATCAGCGCCTCGTAGGCGGCCGCCGTCGCGGTGGCGAACAGCTCCGGACCGTAGGCGTTCTGGCGCAGCGCCTGCAGGCTGCTCAGCGCGATGTCGAACGAGCTGTTGCGCGCCGCGAGTTCGGCGTCGTTGTCCGGGGCGACCTTCTTGTAGGCGGCCTGGTAGGCGACCAGCGCCTGGTCGCTCTGGGCCCGCAGCTTGGCGACCTCGCCCTGCGGGTCCTGGCCGGTCATCAGGGGTATCGCGGAGAGGTCGCGCTCGTTCTCGTAGGCGTTGGCCAGGTTGGTGGCCGCGCGGGCGAGTTCGGCGGCGCGCTCGTCGTGGCTCGCCTTGGTGTAGCTGTCGAACGAGGTGTTGACGCGCAGACCACCGAAGACCAGGCCGATGATGACCGGGATCAGCAGAATCGCGACCAGTCGCACCGGCACGCGCCAGTTGCGGAAGGCCAGGGACTCGTACCGGCTGCCGGACGGCGGCCGGTCGCCGCCGCCGGCCAGGACGTCGGGGCCGCCTGCGGGGCCGCGTCCACCGGGGCCACCGGGGCCGCCGGGGCCAGCGGGGCCGCTCGGGGCCTTCGGACCTGCTCCGCCGGCCGCCGGACGGCCGCCCGGGAGCCCGGACGGCGGGCGCTCCGAACTCGCCGTGAAGGCGGAGAAACCGGGCGGGTTCTGGCCGCTGGCGTCGGGCTCGCGGGGCTCGGAGCGCCGCTGCGGGGTGCTTGGCTGCTTACGCCTCACTCGACAACAACCTCTCGGCCGACTTGCGGCCATGGATCAATCCAGCTGCTACCCCCCGGCCGCGGCCTGCCGCTGGATGGAACTGCCTTGGGTGACTTCGGGGTCGCTGGAATTTCAGCACGTACGGGGATAGGGGACAAACGACCCTGGTTTTGCGGACGCTGGTGCACAAACTGGACATTCAGCCACAGCCCAGCCCAAAGTCCCGAGGACCGTGTACGGAGTGAATTGACATGCATACTGTCCGTGACCAAAGCGTCCGAAATGCCTACCGAACCGTTATCCGATACACAGCAGAGGACCCCGGCGGCGGGGTCCCCTGCTGGTCTCATCGGAGTCGGGCGAGGAGGGCGTGCTCGACGAGGGTGATGAGGGCGCTCTTGGCGCTGTCCCGGCGGCGGGCGTCGAGGGTGATGATGGGGGTGTC
>NZ_JBVHLF010000184.1:0-5302 GCF_055559155.1 Kitasatospora sp. NPDC024654 | reverse complement strand
CGGAAGCGCGCGACTCCCCGCGCCCCTCGGAGGACGGGACCGCACACCCCCCCCCCCCCCCCCCCCCCCCCCCCCCCCCCCCCCCCCCCCCCCCCCCCCCCCCCGGCCCGTTGTCCGCCGGTTCCATCAACTACCCTGCATGATGCGTCAGTTGGCCTCGCGAGCCTGGCTCGCGGCGAGTTCCTTGGCGGCCTCGGTGAGGTCCTTGGCGGTGTCGATCGCCCGCCAGTACACGCCCTGCGGCAGCTGGTAGCCCGCGAGCCGCTTGGCGCGGGCGAGTTGGGGGAACGTGGTGCGCTCGTGGTCGCCGACGTCGGGCAGCAGCTCGGCGAAGCCGGCCGCGAAGACGTACAGGCCGGCGTTGATCAGGAAGGGTGAGGGTGGCGCCTCGATGAAGTCCAGCACGTTGCCGAACTGGTCCGTCTCCACCGCTCCCCAGGGGATCCGCGGGCGGGCCAGCGCGAGCGTGGCGAGGGCGTCCCGTTCGTGGTGGAAGGCGGCCATCTCGCGCAGGCTGAACCTGGTCCAGATGTCGCCATTGGTGGCGTACCAGGGTTCTGTGGGCCGCGGCAGTGCCTTCGCGGCGAGCTTCAGGCCGCCGCCGCGGCCCAGGGGTTCGGCCTCCACCACGGTGCTGACCCGGAGTGGCAGCTCGGCCTGGTCGAGCCAGGCCTGAAGCACCTCGGCCAGGTGTCCACAGGAGATGACCACGTCGGTCACGCCCTCCGAGGCCAGCCAGGCGAGTTGGTGTCCGACGATCGGCATGCCCGTACCCGGGATCTCGACCAGCGGCTTGGGCCGGTCGTCGGTGTACGGGCGCAGCCGGGAGCCCTGGCCGCCGGCGAGGACGACGGCCTGGGTGACGAGGGGTGCGCGGGTGAGGTCGTAGCCGGTCATGGGGAGCAGGATAGGACGCCGGGATGATGAGGCGTCAGATCGTGCTCCCCGCCGCGCGGTCGCGGTTCAGCCGCCCTGGACGCCGGCCGCGAAGGAGCCGTCGCAGACCGGACGGGCGTAGGAGGCCGCCTTCCGCACGTCGCCGTGGTACTGCTTCACCGCGGCGTGCCCGAGTTCGGTGGCGAGCCCGGTGCAGTACGGCGTGAGCGAGGGCTGCTCGTGCATCGAGCGCTCCAACTGGTCCAGCGCGGCACCGGCGCCCTGGGTGCGCAGCGTCTCCAGCAGGTTGGCGCGGAGCGCGTCCTGCGGGGCCTGGCCGGGGTGGGCGGCGGTGGTGTCCGAGACGTTGGAGGCGGCGACCACCTGTTGGGTGGAGGCCCATGGGACCTGGGTCACGGCGAGGGTGCCGGTGGTCACCAGGATCACGGGCAGGGTGAGGGCGATGGTCTGGCCGATGCGGCGAACGAGCTGCTTCACGGCAGCGAGGGTAGCGCCGAGTGAGCCCCGGAAGACACTCCGTCACACGGACGAGTGACAACACCGGAGCCCCGTCGGACGCGCGTCCGACGGGGCTCCGGGTGCCGTCATCGTCAGGCGCTCAGCCGGACGCCGGTGCCGCTGGAGAAGACGTGCGTCTCGTCGCCGTTCGGGACGACGTGGATGGTCTCGCCCTTCATCGGGATCTGCCGGCCGTTGACCCGCACCACGATGTCCTTGTCCTCGCCGCCGATCTTGGTGGTGCCGTAGACGAAGCCGTCGGCGCCCAGCTCCTCGACCACGTTGACGGTGACCGCGACGCCCTCGATGCCGCCCTCGGGCACGATCTGGAAGTGCTCCGGGCGGATGCCGACGGTCACCGTCCGGTCCGAACCGGCGCCGGCCAGGTCCTCGCGGGAGATGTCGACCACCGAGCCGCCGAACTTCACCCCGCCGTCCACCAGCGGCACCTCGACCAGGTTCATCGCCGGCGAGCCGATGAAACCGGCCACGAAGACGTTGGCGGGCTTGTCGTACATGTTGCGCGGGGTGTCGACCTGCTGCAGCAGGCCGTCCCGGAGCACGGCCACCCGGTCGCCCATGGTCAGCGCCTCGACCTGGTCGTGCGTCACGTAGACCGTGGTGATGCCCAGCCGGCGCTGCAGGCTGGCGATCTGGGTGCGGGTGGAGACGCGCAGCTTGGCGTCCAGGTTGGAGAGCGGCTCGTCCATCAGGAAGACCTGCGGCTCCCGGACGATCGCCCGGCCCATCGCGACGCGCTGGCGCTGACCGCCGGAGAGCGCCTTCGGTTTGCGGTCGAGGTACTGGGTGAGGTCCAGCATCTTGGCGGCCTCTTCGACCTTGGCGCGGATCTCCGCCTTGCCGACGCCGGCGATCTTGAGCGCGAAGCCCATGTTGTCGGCGACGCTCATGTGCGGGTAGAGCGCGTAGTTCTGGAACACCATGGCGATGTCCCGGTCCTTCGGCGGGAGGTGGGTGACGTCGCGGTCGCCGATCCGGATCGCGCCGCCGTTGACGTCCTCCAGGCCGGCCAGCATCCGCAGGCTGGTGGACTTGCCGCAGCCGGACGGTCCGACCAGGACCAGGAACTCGCCGTCCGCGATGTCCAGTTCCAGGGCGTCCACGGCGGGCTTGGTGGCGCCCGGGTAGAGGCGGGTCGCCTTGTCGAACGTGACAGAAGCCATGGTTGTGCTCTCCTTCACCGGCAGGAACGTGCCGGACGATCCGAGTAAAGGGGTGAGGTGGTCCGGGTCGCACCGCTGATTGGTCTGGACCTTCGATGGCGAGCACGACCCGGGCCGAGGCTACCCGCCGCTCCGCCGGCTGTCAGCCCCCGGGTCGCCCCGATCCGGCATCGGTCCGATCACGACCCCGCCCCGCCCCGTAATCCGCCCGCACACCGCCCGCTCGGCCCGGTAGACTGCCACCTGGTGCCGCCGCGTTCCTCCGCGGACGACCACCGTGCCTCCTTAGCTCAGCTGGCCAGAGCACCGCTCTTGTAAAGCGGGGGTCGTCGGTTCGAACCCGACAGGGGGCTCAGCGGACGAAGCTCCACAGCGCACGACAAGGGTCAGGTCACCGGGGTAGTCCCGGGGCCTGACCCTTGATCGTTGTTCGAGCGGTTCGAGCGGTCGGTCCGGCCGTGCCACTGGCGTGCCAGATGTGTCCGGCGGTTCGTGCTGCCCCAGCTCCCAGCGGACCTCCTTCCCCCTGCGGCCGTCCGTGGAGGCGTCCAGCACCGTTGCACTTGGCACAGGGGTCGCCGGCCCTGGCGGCGATGCCGCCGCGGTCTCCCCGGACCGGAGCGGAGCCGTGCCGGTGTCAGGGAGCGCAGACGGCGTAGGGGGTGGCGTTGGTGTAGTCGGTGCTCTGGTTGTCGGCGAGGACTTGCCAGGTGTTGCCGACGGGCCGGTTGGTGACCTCGAGGGGTGGGACGGCGCCGCCGCTCTGCTGGTACCCGTCGCCGGTGAGCACGCTGCCGGTGGGGCAGCTGGCGGTGGCCACCACCGGGACCCTGGCCGTGGCCACTGCGCACGGGGTGGTGCCGGTGGGGACGGTGGTGATGACGGTTTCGGTGGACGCGTTGATCACCGACACCTGGGCCGAGTTGGAGTTGGTGATGTAGACGCGGGTGCCGCCCGGGCTGAACGCCACCCCGTCGGGATTGGGGCCGACCGGGATGGTGGTGGCGACGGTGTTGGTGGCCAGGTTGATCACCGTCCCGTTGTTCGAGCTGATATTGACGACGTACGCGAAGCTCCCGGACGTCGCAGCGTGCGTGGGGGGGCGGCGGCCGACACCGGCAGGATCTGGCACGTCAGCAGGATCAGCCCCGCGATCAGGCCACGTGCCGACGCCCAACCCGATGTCCGGCCCCTCGTATCGCGCAGGTCCCGGCCCGGGGGCCGCCATCGTCCCGAACGCAGCGTTGCCGTACCTCCCATTCGAAGGACCCACGGCGTGAACCACGGCCCACGCCTCGGGAAAGCCCGGTGCACGGGCAGCCCGGCACCACAGCCGTCACCGGGTCGAACGTGGAACAGGGCGCCGGGCGCCCCCGTGTGCCACGACCGCTCATGGGCTGAACGGAGCCTCCCCACCACTCGGAGCCGACCCCCGTGGCCCGGGGCGGACCCGAACGGCGGCGTCGACGATTCGTCGTGGACCTGGCGTGTCCGTCCCCCTGTCCGCTCCGAGAGGGAAGACTCCGCGGGACACGTCCCGACGGCTGATCGGGGCCCGAGTCCGGTAGGGTGTCGGATCGGAGTCGGCGCCGGTCCAGTCTGATCGACAATCAATTAGACGGTGGATCAAGGACGTTCGAAAGAGCGGAACGGCTCCTATCGCATACATGACACCCGCAGATGGCGTAGCGTGTCCGCCATGGATGGCATCGTTACGGCAGAGTCCCGCTTGGATGGCAAGGCAGTTGCCGCGGCCTCGGCGACGGTGGTGTTGTGGGCCTCCGCGTTCGTCGCGATCCGCGATGCGACCAACCACTTCAGTCCCGGGGCACTGGCCCTCGGCCGGCTGGTCACGGGGTCGGTGGCGCTGCTCGCCCTGTTGTTGTACCGGCGTGAGGGGTTGCCGCCGCGCGCGGCCTGGCCCGGCATCGTGGCGTCGGGGGTGCTCTGGTTCGGCCTCTACATGGTCGCGTTGAACTGGGGTGAGAGCCAGGTCGACGCGGGTACCGCGGCCATGGTGGTCAACATCGGTCCGGTGGTGATCGCCCTGCTGAGCGGCTGGCTGCTGAGGGAGGGCTTCCCGCCCAAGCTGATGGCCGGAATGGCGGTCTCCTTCGCGGGGGTGGTCGTGGTCGGCTTCGCGACGTCGAGCGGGACCCACAGCTCGGTCACCGGCAGCCTGCTCTGCCTGCTCGCGGCGCTCGCCTACGGCTGCGGAGTGGTGAGCCAGAAGCCCGCGCTGCGGCACGCGTCCCCGCTCCAGGTCACCACCTTCGGCTGCCTGGTCGGCGCGGTGGCCTGCCTGCCGTTCTCCGGGCAGCTGGTGTCGGATCTCGGCAAGGCGCCCGCGACGAGCACCTTCAACATGCTCTACCTGGGCCTCTTCCCGACCGCGCTCGCCTTCACCACCTGGGCCTACGCGCTCGCCCGGACCAGCGCCGGCAAGATGGGCGCGACCACCTACGCCGTGCCGGCCCTGGTGGTCCTGATGGCCTGGGTCGCCCTCGGCGAGATCCCGAGCCTGCTCGCGCTGGGCGGAGGCGTGCTCTGCCTGGCCGGTGTCGCCGTCTCGCGCCGCCGCTGAACCCGCCGGCGCGTCCCCTCCATGCCGCGCCGGCCGTCACAGCACGGGTCTCACAGCACCAGGACGGTCTCGCTGCGGCCCAGCAGGAAGCCCAGGTGCAACCGGTTCCGGGCGCCCAGGCTGTCCTTGATGTGTGCCA
>NZ_JBVHLF010000183.1:0-5324 GCF_055559155.1 Kitasatospora sp. NPDC024654 | reverse complement strand
GGTGCTCAGGGTCCGCAGGGTTTCCAGGGTTTCCAGGGTGGCACTGGTGCGCAGGGTGGCACGGGTGCTCAGGGTCCGCAGGGTGACACTGGCGATACCGGTGCTCAGGGTCCGCAGGGTTTCCAGGGTTTCCAGGGTGGCACTGGTGCGCAGGGTGGCACGGGTGCTCAGGGTCCGCAGGGTGACACTGGCGACACCGGCGCTCAGGGTCCGCAGGGTTTCCAGGGCGTCACGGGCGAGACCGGTGCTCAAGGTCCGCAGGGTTTCCAGGGTTTCCAGGGTGATGCAGGTCCTCAGGGCACCACCGGTGCGCAGGGTCCGCAGGGTTTCCAGGGCGACACCGGAGTTGGCGGCGTCGCGGGCCCGGCTGGTCCGCAGGGTCTCTCGGGTCCCGCGGGTCCGGCAGGTGTCGCGGGTCCGGCAGGTGTCGCGGGTCCTGCCGGCGCCTCGGGTCCGGCCGGCCCGCAGGGCCTCTCCGGTCCCGCCGGTCCGGCAGGTGTCGCCGGTCCGGCCGGCCCGCAGGGTGACGATGGGCCTCAGGGCGCCACCGGTGCGCAGGGTCCGCAGGGTTTCCAGGGCGACACGGGAGCCCAGGGTCCGCAGGGCTTCCAGGGCTTCCAGGGCAGCACGGGCGCCCAGGGTCCGCAGGGCACCAGCGCCGGGGCGCAGAGCCAGGTCGCCACGGGTACTCAGGGCATCACGAGCACCGCCACGTGCCCGGCCGGCACCTTCGCCGTGAGCGGTGGCTTCTCCAACCCCGGCAGCGCCGTCATCCTCGCCAATGGTCCGGTTGGTGGTTCGCCGGCCACCGGCTGGCAGGTGACCTCCGCCAGCTCCCCCGTCACCGCGTTCGCGGTGTGTACGCCGTAGCTCGTCGCACGTAGTGACGCCATGCCGGCCACCCGTGGCGAGCATGGCGGCAGTGAGCGGTGGTGCCCCGAGTTCGCTCTGGGGCACCACCGCCATGACCGCCGCTCTCCCGGCCGGCTGAGTGGTCCTGTCCGACACCCGACATCCGACGAACGAGGTGAACCGTGAAGCGAACTCGACTGTGGACAGGACTCGCCGCCGCAGCCGTCGCCGCCAGTTCGGTGATCGGCTGGGTGCAACTATCCAAGGCGGACCCCTCGACCAGGAAGGTGGTGCCGTCCCGTCCCCCGACCTCCGCCGACCGGGCGCAGGCGGACGCGTTGCTCCAAGCGGCCGTCCAGCAGGGGCAGATCCATGATCTCGCCGGTGCGGCACGGACCCTCAAACGCGTGCTGGAGCTGGACGCCGGAAACAAGCAGGCCTGGTACAACCTCGGCGTCATCGCCCAGCACGACAACCGCACGGCCGACGCCCGGGCGGCCTACGACAGCGCCCTGAAGTCCGACCCGAACTACGAACCGGCCCTCTACAACAAGGCGATCCTGATCGAGCCGAGCGACACCGATCAGGCTGTCGCGATCTTTCGGCGGATCGTGGCGGCGGACCCGAAGGCCGCCACCGCCTACCTGAACCTGGGACAGGCCCTGGCCAAGCAGGGCCGGGACGACGAGGCCCAGGGCGCCTTCGGCCATGCCGTCGAAGCCGATTCGTCGCTCCAACAGCTCGTGCCGGACAAGTTCCGGAACGCCACGAGTGCAACACCGTCACCGACAACAGAGAGCCACCAGGCAGGTAGCAACAGATGACGTCGTCAGCGACACCGAAGTTCTCCGTCTTCACCCCCACCCACCGACCGCGCTTCCTGGACGACTGCCTCGCGAGTCTGCAGGCGCAGACCTGCCCGGACTGGGAGTGGGTGGTGCTGCTCAACAACGGTGCGCGGTGGCGCCCGGAGCACCCCGACGACCGGGTCCGGGTGGAGATCTCGGACGACCTCAGAGGCGTCGGAGCGGCCAAGCGCCGAGCCTGCGAACTCGCGCGCGGCGAGATCCTGGTCGAGCTCGACCATGACGATCTCCTGGCCAGGGACTGCCTGGCGGAGCTGGCGAGAGCCTTCGACGCGAACCCCGAGGCCGTCCTCGTCTACAGCAACACCGCCCAGATCACCGAGGACGGCGGCCGGGACGACACGCGTTTCAACGCGGAGCACGGCTGGCAGTACGAGGAGGTGGACGTCGACGGCCGCCGGTTCCTGCAGGCGATCTCCATGGCGCCCACGCCGCACAACGTGTCGTATATCTGGTACGCCCCCAACCACGTACGGGCGTTCCGCAGGGACGTGTACCAGCAGGTCGGCGGGTACGACGCGACCCGTACGGTGCTGGACGACCAGGACCTGATGTGCCGCCTCTTCCAGGCGGGCGATTTCCACCACATCCCGCGCTGTCTGTACCTGCAGCGGATGCACGCCGCCAACACCCAGCGCGACGAGGAGGTCAACGCGCACATCCAGCGGGAGACCGTCGCGCTGTACGACAAGTACGTGGAGGCCAACGCGCTCGCCTGGACGAAGCGGCGCGGACTGCTCGCGCTGGACCTGGGCGCGGCGCACCGCAAGCCGGCCGGATATCTGGGGGTGGACCAGTACCCGGGGGACGGTGTCGACATCGTCGCGAAGCTGCCGGACCGGCTGGACCTGCCGGACGACTCGGTCGGTCTGGTCCGCGCGGTGGACTTCCTGGAGCACGTGCCGGCGAAGATTCCGTTGATCAACGAGCTGTACCGCCTGCTGGCACCGGGTGGCATGCTGCTCACGCTGACGCCGAGCGCCGACGGGCGTGGGGCGTACCAGGATCCGACGCATGTCGCGTTCTACAACGAGAACTCCTTCTGGTACTACACCGATGACCAGTACCGGGTCTTCGTACCGGAGATCCAGGCCAGGTTCCAGAACTCACGGTTGGTCACCTACTACCCGACGGAGTGGCACTCCAGGAACAACATCTCCTACGTACTGGCCAATCTGATCGCGATGAAGAACGGCGCCGAGCGGTGCGGCGGGCTCCTGCTGGTGTGATCCCCTGAGCGGAGCGACGTTCCGAGGCGGCGGGGACCCGTGGGGCGGCCGGTCCCCGCGCCCGGTCCTCGCGCCCGGTCCCCGCGCCGTGCCGCGGGCGCCGTGCCGGTCGACCGTTCCGTGGAGCCACCGGTCGCCGGTCCGGCGGAGTTTCTCACCCGCCGTGCGCGGAAGGCTTGCGCTGCCCGGCAAACGGGCACCTTGAAGCTGGAGGCGGCCGATGCGTCGGACCCCACGCCGGCGCTGTCACCGGCCGCCTCCCAGCGCGCCCTCTGGCCGTCCTCGGCGCCGGGTCTTCTGACGCCCCGTCGACAGCCCCTGCCCACACCGCCCCCGGAGCCGGTGTGGGTTGCCCCCCGTTCACCGTCTGTCAGCACCGGGAGCCCGCAGCATGATCGACCACCAACCCCAACCCGGGGACATCGGACTCACCACCATCACCGGCGCCGTCGGCCGGGCGATACGCGTCGGCCAGTGGCTCAACCGCGACGGCTTCGCCAACTACGAGCACGCGTTCGTCGTGCTCGACGACGAGACCCTGATCGAGGCGGAGCCCGGCGGAGCCGTGATCCGCCCGCTGACCGAGTACCAGGATCGTCATGTGCTCTATGTGTCGCCGGAGTTGACTGCGAAGCAGCGGGACCGGATAGTCCAGCGGGCCCGCCGGCTGGTCGGCGTGCCGTACAGCTTCCTCGACTACGCGGCACTGGCCGCGCACCGCTTCCGGCTGCCCGTCCCCGGACTGCGTCGCTACGTGGCCGCCACCGGCCACATGATCTGCTCCCAGCTCGCGGACGCGGCCTACCGGGAGGCCGGAGTGATCCTTTTCGGCGACGGCCGCTGGCCCGGCTACGTCACCCCGGCCGACCTCTACGACCTGCTCGGGCGGAGCGGGCGGCAGGGATCCGCTCAACACCTTCCCGACCAGGTTGGCCCTGACCAGGACCGCCAGTAGAGTGCGGGGTATGTCTGGGGATCTGGTACCGGGGGATGGCGGTCTGCGGGCCTCGCACGAGGACCGTGATCGCGTTGTGGAGCGCTTGCGGGTCGCGGCGGGCGATGGCCGGCTGACCGCGGAGGAGCTGGAGGAGCGCCTCGACGTGGCGTTGAACGCGCGCACCTACGGCGAGCTGGAGGTGCTGCTCACCGACCTGCCCGCCGAGCAGGTCGCCCGGGGCCAGCTGCCGGTGGTGCCGGCCAAGGAGTTGGTGCGCCTGCAGGCACGGGGCGGCAACATCAACCGGTTCGGTCCGTGGGTGGTGCCGCGTCGCATCGAACTGGAGGTACGCGGCGGCAACGCCCGACTGGACTTCACCCAGGCCCAGTTCGCCGGCTCGACGCTGGACCTGGCCATCGCGCTGCGGGGTGGCAATCTGCATCTGGTCGTGCCGCCGGAGGTGGCGGTGGACGTGGACAGCGTCTCGACGCGCGGCGGCAACGTCCGCCAGCTGGTCCGTCACGATCCGCAGGCCGCGCCCGTGCCGATCCGGCTGCTGGTGACCGTCTCGGGTGAGGTCACCGGCGGCAACGTGATCGTGCGCGGTCCGCGTCGCGGTTTCTGGGCCCGGCTGTTCGGCCGCTCCGGCCGCTAGTAGGGCTTTGTTAGGTACCCCGGAGGATCAGGCAGGAGTAGGGTTGTGATCTTCTTTCAGGTGTGACACCTGAGGAGATGGAGACGGTCCGCCCGCGCTTGGAGGCGTTCGCGGCGGAGATGCTCGGTTCGTTGGCGCGTCGGGACCAGCGGGCCAAGGGCGAGCTGTATCTGCGCGGGCTGATGCTGGACGGCAAGCGCAAGTCGATGCAGCCGATGGCCGAGCGCCTGGGCGTGGACCACCAACAGCTGCAGCAGTTCGTCTCATCGTCCACCTGGGACTACTCCAAGGTCCGTGAGCGGCTGGCGCGTTGGGCTGCCTCGCACATCTCACCCGAGGCGTACGCGATCGACGATGTCGGCTTCCCCAAGGACGGCTACGACTCGCCGGGGGTGGCACGGATGTACCGCGGTGCACTGGGCAAGCGGGGCAACTGCCAGATTGGCGTCAGCGTCAACCTCGTGTCCGACCGTGCCTCCTCGGCCGTCGACTGGCGCCTGTTCCTGCCCGAGAGCTGGGACGACACCAAGCACGGCAAGGACGCACTGCTGGCCGAGGCGATCCGCCGCCGCCGGACGAAGGCCGGCATCCCCGACGACGAGCGGCACCGGGAGAAGTGGCGCCTGGCCCTGGACATGCTCGACGAGGTGCGCAGGGGCTGGGAGTTGCCCGCTCTGCCGGTCGTCGCGGCGCCGGATACGGCGACGCCACAGGCTTTCGCGAGGGCCTGACCGAGCGCGGCCTGGCCTACGCGGTCGCGGTCAAGGCCACCACCACCGCCCACC
>NZ_JBVHLF010000182.1:0-5332 GCF_055559155.1 Kitasatospora sp. NPDC024654 | reverse complement strand
GGTTCTTGATCATCACAATCAGAAACCTACGCAGGGTGCGGCGTTCGTTATCTCATGACACGAACCGACCCACACATGCGAGCGAAGAGCCCTAATAAGGCTGTGCTCACGCCGCGACCGGGCGGGCACGACATCCCATCAGCGATTTCGCTCCTGGCCGACCGGCAGGGGCACGATCTGTCAACAGGACTCGAAGTCCAGGGAAGAAAGAGTGCTCACCTGCTGGCGGCTACCGGGCACCGAGTCTGCCGGATGGAGCCTCGGTAGGTCTTATTAGGGAAGGCGTACATCACTTGGGGACCGAAGCACGGCGCCAGCGGCTCGGCGCAGGAGAACGCGAACACCGCGCCAGGGCTCAACCGGGGCAGCACCAGCGGCAACAGCACCTCGGGGTCGATGAACCAGGCTGCACCCCAGTTGGAGAACACCGCGTCCCACCGTGCCTCGGCGCGGGCCAGGTAGTCGGTCAGGTCGGCCTGGACCAGCGTGAGATTCGGTCCACCCGCCCACCACCGCCGAGCCCGCTCCATCTGTGTCGGCGAGAAGTCGACCGCGGTCACCCGCACACCGGCCCTGGCGAGTGCGACCGAGGCAACGCAGGTGGCACCGCCCAGCTCCAGCGCGGTCCGCGGGGCGTCGAGGAACTCCGCGCCGGGGCCGTGATGGGGGTACTGCGTCCAGTGCACACGGTCCGCCGCCGGGGGAGCACCGCCCTGGCCAGCGCCCGGCCAGTACGTGTCCCAGTAGTCGGCTTGGGTCAGCATCTGAGGCTCATCGCTCATGGCGCCGCCCCCGTCGCGCGAGATCCCGCTCCGCTCCGGGAAAACCGCCACCGACCAGCCGCCGGCTGGTGTCAGCATTTCTTCGACCATTCGCCCCAGGCGGCAACTCGATCTGCTCGCCGGTATCGAAGCCATGCCCCTGCGTCATCCCGCTCGCCCTCCCCGCGCTCGCCTCTCCAGGAAAGTACCCGCGGCGGGCAGCCACCTGAACAACCTGTTCCGGCACGGCGGCGGCACGGCCGGGTCTAAATGAGCGGTGTTGTCGGCGGGCGTCGATACAGTGGCGGTATACGGCAAGCCGCGCACGCCGTCCGTCGCCGCCACCAGCGCCCACGCCGCCCGGTGGCACCGCCGACCAAGGTCTCCCGGGGCCCGCGTCGACCCTCTGCCCGGCCACTGTGCGAGCTACGTCGGCGGGACGCGTGGGGACCGCCGGGACGGGAGCCGTGCATCATGCCGAAGAAGCAGCCCACCGCCAGCCGCAAGGCCCGGACCGACGCCCGGGCTGGCGCAAAGTTCACCACCGCGCGGCGTCACCACGAGGACGTCCGGCCGACCCCGGCCGAGCTGTCGGCGCTGGGCGTGGCCGACGCCGAGCGGTACGCCGCATCGTTCGGCGCCGACGACCACGGCCGGGACGCCAGCCAGGCCCGCAACAAGCTGTGGGACGTCCAGCAGTGGGAACAGCGGCGGGCCGGTCGTCCGGTGCGGCTGTGGAGCGTGCTGATCGAGGTCGGGTGCATATCTTCTGAGGATGGAAGCAAGACCGGGGTGCCCCGCGCAGACACGTATCTGCCCGCACCGTGGAGTGCCTCACGCAGGCGGCGTCCGCGCTGGTCGGCGCGACTCGCTCAACCCGCCTCGAAGGTCCCGGTGTCGAAGTTACCCGGCGTACCCCCTTCCTGATCAAGCACCAACGACAAACCTGCTGGTCACAGGCCTACGGCCAACCCTCAGAAGATACGCACCCATCGAGGTTCGGGCCGCCGCCCTGGACGCGGGCGACGCCTGGAAGCGGCTGAGCCTCTACATGCGCCGCCCGGTCCACCGCATTGGGGGGCCGCCCTGCTGGGCCTGGGAGATTGACTCCCCGAACTCGTCCGAGGAGCACCACCAGGAGATCGACCAGCTCGATGCGGCCGGCCTCGACGCGCAGGAGATCCGCCGCCTTCAGGCGGACTACCCGCGCGTGTTCGAGCACATCGACACTCGCGAGGCGCTCTACGGGCCGTGGGAGCAAGCCCACGTCGCCGACTACGTGGCTGCGCTCGGGAAGGCCTGCGACATGATCCTGGGCGGCCGCGGGATGACCGACAAGGACCAGCGCGCGTGGCTCGCCGAGGTCGACGCCCAGCGCGGCCCGCTGCCCGACGGGGTGGAGCTGACCTACTGGCGCGGCCACTGGCGGGTGGAGTTCCTGGCCGGCCACACCGAGGCCTCCGCGAAGGCGCGGGCCGCCGAGCTCGCGGCCAGCGTCGTGGACTACGCGGGCCTGCCCGCAGGGCGGGTCGTCGACGGCTCACTGGAACCCGACGATGGCTTCCGCCATACCAAGGACGGCCGCTGGCTGCACCCGGCCGCGTTCAACTCCGGCGGCCAAACCTGCCAGGACCTGTGGGACGACTACGACCACGTCGAGCGGCGCCGCAGCCTCGGCGACGACGTCGGCACCCGCTCGATCCTGCTCGACCTCTACCTGCAAGAGCGCCAGCGCCTGCGCGAGCAGTACACCCGGTCCACCGACAACCACGCCGCCCACGAGGCCAAGCTCCACACCCAGAACGACGGCACCCGCACCTACACCAGCTCCGGCATGATGCGCTTGGTCACCGCCAACGCCCGCACCCAGGCCAAGGGCAAGACGCCCACCGAGCTGCGCGCCATGGCCGAGCACGCCGACTACATGGCCACTCGTGTCTACGGCAAGGTCGTGGACTCCGACGACGACGTCCGCCGGATCGAGACCACCGAACACCGGGCCAAGATCTGGGCTGCTCTTGCCGACGAGATCGACGCCGCCACCGCCCTGGCCGGGCCGGGTGCCACCGACTGGCCACTGGTCGGAATCACCTGCCGCGCAGCCGACAGCGCCACCGGACCGGTGCTGGAGATCCTCGCCGAAACCAGCGACGGCGAGCACGACCTGGTCGGCCTCTGGCCCCTGGACACCACCGGCAAGCCCACCGGCCCCTACCAGGTCGTCCTGCGGCTGCGCCCGGACGGATCAGCGCACACCGTGTCAAGCCGGGAAGGAGCGGCACCCCGGCACCCTGCCGAAGTCGCCGCGTCCGAGCGGGCGCGATGGCTCGGAGTCCGGACCGCCTGATCGAGCAGCATTCCATCGGGCGGGTGAGAGCGCTGGAGCGGTGGCCTTCCAACTTGGTGGGCCACTGGTGGTAGGGCTCGCTCTTGCGGTCGAGACCGGCCAACGCGGGCAGTCCCGCGCACAGCTCTTCCCCCGGGCGGAGCCGGTGCTGTGCGCCCGCGCTACTGCTTGCCGCACGGCTTTGGCTGCCAGGTCCACGACCGTGACAAGCCGCACCACCGCCGGCACGGTCGAACCGGCCTCGGCTGGCCCGCCCCCAGTGAGGAGCACTTATGGACTACGGCACCTGGCCCCGAGTCTTCGTCGTGGACGTGGAAGGCAACGGCGCGCAGCCGCCGGACCTGGTCGAGGTCGCGGCGATCCCCGTGGAGAACGGGAGCCCGGTGCCGTCGTCCGCCCGCTCCACCCTGCTGCGCCCCCCGCACCCGATCTCGCCGTTCGCCACGCGGGTCCACCGCATCACCAACCAAGACGTCGCCGCCGCGCCAACGTGGGAGCAGGTCGGGGCTCAGGTGCACGCCGACCTGGAGGGCGCGTGGATCGCGGCGCACGCCGCCCACGTGGACTACGGGGTGCTGCGGCGGTACATGCCCAACTGGCAGCCGGCCGGGGTGCTGGACACCCTCCGGCTCGCCCGGGCAACCTACCCGAAGGCTGGCGGGTACAGCCTCGACGCGCTGATTGAGCTGACCGGCATCGAGCTGGCCGCCGTCCCCGGCCAGCGCCACCGCGCGGGTTTCGACGCCCACGCGACCGCGCTGCTCCTGCTCGACCTCGCCGGGCACTACGACACCTGGGACGCGCTGATTGCCGCCGCCGTCCCGCCCGGAATGCCCGGCGCCCCCATGCCCGGCACCCCCGACTTCGAGGAACAAACCCTGTGGTGACACCCCTTCGCCTCTGCATCGCCGGAACGCACTCGTCCAGCAAGACCACCTGGGCCCGGCGCATCGAGATGGAGCTGTGCCACCGGCATCACCGTCCAGCGCACCGGCGGCTTCCTGACAGCGTCGCGGAGTTCGCGGCAGCTATCCCCGAGGACAGTGACCGGCTCCGCCAGTGGTCCGACGAGGCCCCGGACATCTCCTGAGTGCCGCCGTCCCACGATCGAGGTCGGAGCGCGGGGTCGCCGCGCTTGGTCCGCCCGCCGCCTTGCCGGGGGCGGGCGAAGGCGCCGATCACCGGGTACCCGTTCGGCACGCCCCGTCGTCAATGCGCCGGCACGGCCCTTCGCTCAGGACGTGCCGACAAACCCGGATCGGGCCGAAGACTCGCTATCGTCCACGTCGGCTACGATCTGATGGCGGTGACCAACCGGCTCGCTGGGCTACGGGCTCGTGGCAGCGCTGACCGTGGTCACCGACGTCGGCGTCATTGACGCCCAGGTCCCGAAGCCAGGCCGAAACCGGTTTGCGTGACCGGGGCGGTCTCCTATTGGATCATGCTCATGAGTGAGTACCCGCCCCCTCCACATCCCTACGGCCACCCACTACCGGCTTACCAGTTCGGCCAGTTCGGCCAGGATGGCCCGGCACTCGGTGGGCCGCCCCAGGGTGCGCTGGCGAGCCAGGGGGCCCGACTCGCCGCCCGCCTGCTGGACGTGGTCATCATCCTGGCGGCTCTGGGCGTCGTGATTGGGCTCATCTGCGTACTCCAGCTGCTCTGGCAGAACACCGGTTACCTCATGGTCACCGCGATCCTGGGCATGCTCTGCTGCGTCGCCGTCCTGTGCTCCGAGCCGATCCTGACCTGGCGCTACGGCGCGACCCTCGGCAAGCGCGCCCTCGGGCTGCGGGTCGCCCGCCTGGACAACGGCCAGCGGCTCACCGCCGGTGGAGCGTTCGGCCGTTGGATCAGCTCCGTGGTGATGGGCTTCGTCCCCTTCCTGGGGCTGCTCAACGTCCTGTGGTGCTGTTGGGACACCCCGTACCGCCAGTGCCTGCACGACAAGGCGGCCAGCAGCGTCGTGGTCAGGACCCGGTAGCTCCCAACCCGCGCCGCACGCACCGGCCGGTGCTCCAGCGGCTCCCTGGCCTCATCCGGCTGCTCGCCCCCGGATGAGGCCAGGAGTGGTGCCAGGCCGGGGCTGAGCAGCCGGTGGGGGGGGGGGGGGGGTGGGGGGGGGGGGCCACCTCCGCCCCCCCCCCCCCCCCCCCCCCCGCCACTCCCACCCCCCCCCCACAAAAACCCCAGCCCCCCACGCCCACCCACCCAACCCCCACCG
>NZ_JBVHLF010000181.1:0-5433 GCF_055559155.1 Kitasatospora sp. NPDC024654 | reverse complement strand
CCTCAAGCCGGCGCTCGGCGCGGGCCTCGGCGCCGGCTTGCCATCGGTAGTAGCCCGAGCGGGAGACCTCCAGCACCCGACACAGCCGCTGGACGCCGAACTCGCCGGCGTTGTCGGAGATGAAGTCCCAGCGGCGGGACGTCACTTCATCTCCTTGGCGAAATAGGCGGCTGCCCGGCGCAGGATCTCGCGCTCCAACTGCCATTCCTTCTCCGCCTTGAGGAGACGCGTGTTCTCCGCACGCAGTCGAGCCAGCTCCGCCTCCGCGCTCTCGGCTTGCGGCCCGCCGCCCGGGGTACCCGCCCCCTCGGCCTCACGCACCCACGCACGCAACGTCTCGTGGTTCACGTTCAAGTCGTCGGCGACCGCCTTGAACGACCGCCTGCCCGCCGATGCCCGCCACAACGCGACCGCATCCGCCCTGAACTCCGGACTGTACTTCGAGGGACGTCCCACGTGGATCTTCACCTTCCTGGACCAACGAGATCCATTCTCAGGTGTGTCCACACCGCGGGGGTCACCTCACCTCCTCGGTCGAGGTGTTGCTACGATCAGTTGAATCCGCCCTGGACGCGCTGGTCGCAACGAGGATGCTGTTCACCGGCCTGTCCCTGGCCGTGGGTGGCTGACACCGCGGACTCGGGCCGAGCACCTCACGACCGAGCGGCCACAGCCGCAAGTCCGACAGCACGAAGACCTCAACGTTGACCGCGACGGTTCCAGATGCGGATGTGCGAGTACATCGACGTGCACGTGCGCGTCACGCACTTGTGCCCTCGCGAGAAAGCCGAAGAGCAGGCTCTCGTCCGACCGGCGCCTTCTGGTCGTCCGTCGGTAACCGTCCTCCTGAAGTACGGCGGTCGGCATCCAGGGAGCCCAGGGTCAGAAGGCACTGTCAGTGCCCCGCCGTAGTGTGGAAACAACGTCGGAGGGGGCGCCGGAAAAGGCGTCGAAAGAGCGTTGGAAAAGGGGCGGAAGCATGTCTGCGAACCGGATCAAGCACAAGGTCAACCACGTCTCGCTCGTGGTCGACAAGTCCGGCTCGATGCGCCAGCACGAGGCGCAACTCGTCCGCGTGGTGGACGAGTTCGTGAAGGGCCTGCAGGAGGAGTCCGACCGGCTCGGTCACGAGACCCGCATCAGTCTCTACGCTTTCGATCACGAGGTGCAGAACCTGGTCTGGGACATGGACGTCAAGCACCTGCCATCCCTCCGGGGCCTTTACGAGGTCAACAACGGTGCGACGGCGTTGATCGAGGCGGCCGTGAAGTCCATCGACGACCTGAAGAACATCTGGGAAGGGTACGGGGAACACTCCTTCCTCCAGGTCGTCGTCACCGACGGAGAGGAGAACGCCTCCGGTTTCTCGGAGAGCGGTCAGATGCACACCCGCATGGGCGGCGGTCGGGGCACCGACGTCCTGCGCAGGTGGATGGGCCGCATCCAGGGCGCCATGGACAACCTCCCTGGCCACTGGACCTCGGCGATCCTGGTCCCGAACTCCCTGGCCAAGCGCACCGCTCAGGAGTACGGCTTCCCGGCGGGCAACATCGCGATCTGGGACGCGGATTCCAGCAAGGGCGTCGAGGAGGCCATCGACACCGTCAAGTCGGCCGCCACGAACTTCCTGCGGGGCCGCGAACAGGGCGTGCGCGGTACCAGGAACCTGTTCGCCATGGGCCAGGGTTTGAGCACCGCCGAGGTGAAGGCCAATCTCGATGCCCTGGACACCGGCAAGTACATCCTGATCCCGGTCGACCAGCAGACGCAGATCCGCGAGTTCGTCACCAGCGCCGGGCACCTGTACAAGACCGGCTGCGCCTTCTACGAGCTGTCCAAGCGTGAGAAGGTCCAGGGCAACAAGCAGCTCGCCGTGGCGGAGAAGGACCCGGCCACCGGCCGGATGACGGGCAGGGTGTTCTCGGGCCCGGCGGCCCGTCAGCTCCTCGGTCTGCCGGCGTCGGAGGTCACGGTGAAGCCGGGCGACAACCCGTCGTACACCGTCTTCGTCCAATCGACCTCCGTCAACCGGAAGTTGGTGCCGGGCACCAAGCTGCTCGTCATCCTGTAGCCGGGAACGGCGATCCAGTCATGGATGTGGCGGGAGCGACCCGCTGCCACCCTCGCGGGGCGCGTCCGTCACGAGCGAGCCCGAGGCTGTCAACTGCTCGGCGAGAGGTCCGCCGAGCCCGTGACGCCTGCGGCCGGTGAAGCCCTCCTCGGTCCGGAGACGGGGGCGGGGGCGTTCGGTCGGTCCTCCTGAGGTGGGTGGTGGGCTGTTCGGAAGGCCGCGCGATGGGCAGACGGGGCGCTGGCGTAGCGAGCCTGGAACGCCTGGCGGAGCGTCTCGGTGGAACCGAAGCCGCAGCGGCGTGCCACGGTGGCCAGGGGGAGCGAGGTGGACTCGAGGAGTCGGGCCGCGGCCTCCGTGCGGGCGGTGCGGATGAAGCGGGCCGGTGGTTGGCCGAGTTGGTCGAGGAAGAGCCGGGACAGGTGCCGCTCGCTGACGCCCACCCGGGTGGCGAGGGCCGCGGTGGTGAGGTCGCCGTCGAGGTGGCTGGTGATGTACTGGACGGTCTCGCGAAGAAGTTGGTGGCTGGGCGGCTTGGCCGTGACGAAGATGGACAACTGGGCCTGGTTCCCGGGACGTTGCATGTAGGTGACCAGCCAGCGGGCGATCGAGCGGGCGAGCTCGGGGCCGTGGTCGGCCTCGACGAGGGCCAGGGTGAGATCGAGCGCGCTGGTGACACCGGCGGAGGTGCAGACGTCGCCGTCGATGATGTACAGCGGCCGTGCGTCGACGGTGACCGAGGGGTGGCGGTCGGCCAGGTCGCGGGCGTAGGCCCAGTGCGTGGTCACCCGCCGTCCGTCCAGCAGGCCCGCCGCGGCCAGGATGCTCGAGCCGGTGCAGACGGAGGCCACCCGGCGGCTCCGGGCGGCCAGTTCGGCCACGTGACGGACGAGCCCGGCGTCGTCGGCCGCGGCGGCGTGGCCGGGCCCGCCGACGACCACCACGGTGTCCAGCCTGCCCCGGACGCGTTCGACACCGGTGTGCACCGCGAGGACCAGTCCCCCCGCGGAGTGGATCGGCCGGTTGTTCGGGGAGGCCAGCCGCACTCGGTACGGGGGCTCCGCGCCGAGCCGGTTGGCCGCAGACAGGGTGTCCACGACGCAGGCGATGTCGAGGAGTTCGGCCTGCTCGTAGCCGATCACCAGCACGTGCCGGGCTTCGGTTGTCATGGCTGCCAATCTAGCCGGTCGTGTCCGACGGACGGGGATCACAGGATTCCGGACGCCCCGTCCCGGTGCCGCTTGCCGCTGCGGGCGGGGTCGGAAACGGTGAGGTGACGGCCGATCGGAGCCGTCTCCTCGTCTTCGAGAGTCAGGAGTCGCCATGACCCAGTGGTCTGCCGAGCGGACTGCAGCGCCCGACGTGACGATCGCCTTCGTCGCCTATCCGGGGATCACCGTGCTCGACCTGGTCGGCCCGCTCCAGGTCTGCACCGCGCTGGCGGATCTCACGCCGGGCTACCGCACGGTGGTGCTCGGTGAGCGGATCGAGCCGATGGGCACCGACACCCCGCTGGCCGTGGTGCCCAGTCACACCTTCGACGAAGTCCCCGATCCGGACGTGCTGCTGGTGCCCGGCGGCCTGGTGCCCACGCTCGCCGCGATGGCCGATGAGGAGCTGCTGGGCCGGCTGCGCCGGGCCGCGGCCGGTGCGTCGGTGGTCGGTTCGGTGTGCACCGGCTCGCTGCTGCTGGCCGCGGCCGGGCTGCTGGATGGCTGCCGGGCCACCACGCACTGGCTGTTCCGTGACCTGCTCGTACCGTTCGGCGTGACCCCGGTGGCCGAGCGCTGGGTGGAGGACGGACGGTACGTCACGGCGGCGGGCGTGGCGGCCGGTATCGACATGGCGCTGTACCTGGTCGGCCGGATGGCCGGCGCGGACGTCGCCCGGCGGGTGCAGCTGGTGATCGAGTACGACCCCCAGCCGCCGTTCGGCGGGATCGACTGGGCTGCCGTCGACATCGCGGAGCACGCGCCGTTCAGGCGGCAGGCACTGGTCCGGGCCCTGGGCGACCATCCCGAACTGCTCGCCCGGCTCAGCGGCTGAGCCCCGCGGAGCCAGGACCCCCGCGCCGGCCCCCGCAGCCAACTCGACGGCTGTTCCTTGCTGCTAAAGGGGCATCAACCCGATGGAACCGCCTGAACGTCGCCGCCCCGGACCGGCGGGGAGGGGGCTTCTGGGATAGCCTGTCCACGGCCGCTCTACCGGGTCGGGGCCGTCTTCCCGGTCGAGGACTTCGAGCGGGCGGCGAACCGCTATCTGCGCGGCAATCCGTTCTTCTCCGGATTCCGCCTGGTCGAGCGGCGGTTCGATTCGGTCGAGGACTTCCCGTTGTCGGCCTTCCGGGCGTTCATCAACGACGAGTACACCGAGCGCTCGAACTCCTTCCTGCTGGCATCGATAACCTACGCGGACCGCCCGGACACGCAGGGAATATTCACTGCGTTCCCGATGCCCATGCAGGACGGGTACCGGTGCTTCCGGGATCGCCGAGACGTTGTCCGGGCTGGACGTCGACGCGGACGGTCTCGCGGACTGCGTCCCGGAGACGGTGGGAACCCCGGCCGGCGTCAGGGACGACATACGGCTGCTGCCCTTCGAGACCAGGGAGAGGGCGGTCCCGGCGCCGAAGGTCGACAAGTACCTGGATGACATCAGGCAGCGGTTTCTGGACAGATCGTGCGAGAACCTGATCGTCATCAAGAACGCCCTGTACGAATCGACCCTGACCCTCGGCAACTTTCTGATGGTCCTGCACGTGCCCCGTGAGGACGTTGTCCGGAGCAGTGGGCGGGAGATGCGCATGAACTACCGTGCCCGGCAGGACGAGTTCAACCACTACGTCCGCTCCCTGGAGAGTCCGGACGAGCTCTCCGAGGCAGGCGGCCGGGGCATTCGGGGCATCCACGAACAGCGGCACAGATTCATCGTCAACAATTTTACGGCGACGTGTCCGGGCACGATGGTCCCGACTGTGCTCCGGACCGGGCCCTGATCGTGAAATATCAATGGCACATGCCGAACGTCGTACTGCACACGATGACGGGCGAGGGCGCCGGCGCCGATTGGACGGTCACCATCAGGGGCGATGCCCTCAGGTTCTCCTCGTTCTGAGACCGCGTTTGGACCTCGCCGCCGCCCGGCCCGGCGAGATCCGCGCCGGGCCAAGGGGTGCCGCCGCCCTGGGGCGGTGCGACCGCCGGGGAGCGTGCACATGATCGACGCGGGTACGGCCGCGGGGCCGGGCCTCGATGTTTCATCACGTCGCTGTTGATCGGTGACTGTTTGTCACGGCATGGGAAAGGTGCCCTGCCACCTGCGATGATCCGGCTTGTCTAGGGTCAGATCGTCGGCGGGGTGGG
>NZ_JBVHLF010000180.1:0-5613 GCF_055559155.1 Kitasatospora sp. NPDC024654 | reverse complement strand
CCCCCCCCCCCCCCCCCCCCCCCCCCCCCCCCCCCCCCCCCCCCCCCCCCCCCCCCCCCCCCCCCCCCCCCCCCCCCCCCCCCCCCCCCCCCGCGCCCGGTCAGGGCCCGCTCCCCGGGTCAGAACTTGTTCTTCGGGGTCAGGCCGAGCGACATGCCGGCGAGGCCGCGCTGACGGCCGCCCAGCTTGCCCGCCACCGCGCGCAGCGCGGTACCGGCGGGGGAGTCGGGGGCGGCCAGCACCACCGGGCGGCCGTCGTCGCCGCCCTCGCGCAGCCGGACGTCGATCGGGATGCTGCCGAGCACCGGTACGGTCGCCCCGGTCGCCCGGGTCAGCGCGTCGGCCACGGTCTGGCCGCCGCCGGTGCCGAAGACGTCGACGATCTCGTCGCAGTGCGGGCAGGGCATGCCCGCCATGTTCTCGATCACCCCGACGATCTTCTGGTGGGTCTGCAGCGCGATGGTGCCCGCGCGCTCGGCCACCTCGGCGGCCGCCATCTGCGGCGTGGTGACGATCAGGATCTCGGCGTTCGGCACCAGCTGGGCGACCGAGATCGCGATGTCGCCGGTGCCCGGCGGCAGGTCGAGCAGCAGCACGTCCAGGTCGCCCCAGTACACGTCGGCCAGGAACTGCTGGAGCGCGCGGTGCAGCATCGGGCCGCGCCAGACCACCGGGGCGTTGCCCGGGGTGAACATGCCGATCGAGATGACCTTCACGCCGTTCGCCTGCGGCGGCATGATCATGTCCTGCACCTGGGTCGGGCGGCCCTCGACGCCCAGCATCCGGGGCACGCTGTGGCCGTAGATGTCGGCGTCCACCACGGCGACCTTCAGGCCGTCGGCGGCCAGCGCGGCGGCCAGGTTGACGGTGACCGAGGACTTGCCGACCCCGCCCTTGCCGGAGGCGACCGCGTACACCCGGGTCAGCGTGCCCGGCTTGGCGAACGGGATCTCACGCTCGGGGGCGCCGCCGCGCAGCTGCTGGGAGAGCTCCCGGCGCTGCTCGTCGCTCATCACGTCGAGCTCGACCTCGACGCCGGTGACGCCGGCGACCCGGCCGACCGCCTCGCTCACCCGGTTGGTGATCGTCTCACGCATCGGACAGCCGGAGACGGTCAGGTAGACGGCGACCCGCACCGCGCCGTCGGCGGCGATCTCCACCGATTTCACCATGCCGAGATCGGTGATCGGGCGGTTGATCTCCGGGTCCTGCACGGTCGACAGCGCCTTGCGGACGGACTCCTCCGTCACGCCGGTCGCGACCTCTGTCTCATTGGCCATGCCTTGATGGTACGGCGCGCCGCACGGCCGGCTGACTGGCCGGTAGCGTGCCGGTGATCACAGCACCTCGACCGACTCCCGGCGCTCGTCGATATCCTTGAGCAGGCTCTGCAGCTCGGAGCGGATGAAGTCGCGGGTCGCCACCTCGCCCAGGCCCTGCCGCAGCGCCGCGACCTCGCGGGTCAGGTACTCGGTGTCGGCGATGTTCCGCTCGCTGCGGGCCCGGTCCTGCTCCATGTTGACCCGGTCCCGGTCGTCCTGCCGGTTCTGCGCGAGCAGGATCAGCGGGGCGGCGTAGGAGGCCTGCAGCGAGAGCACCAGGGTGAGGAAGATGAACGGGTAGTTGTCGAACCGCCAGCTGTTGGGCAGCATGGTGTTCCAGATCACCCAGACGATGATCACGACGGTCATCCAGACGATGAACCGTCCGGTCCCCAGGAAGCGGGCGATCCGCTCGGAGAGCTTGCCGAAGGCCTCCGGGTCGTAGGCCGGCAGCTGGATCAGGCCCGGCCGCCCGGTGCGCGGCTGGTCCAGCCGGGAGCGGGCGGCGGTGCCGTGCACGGTTTCCACGCGCTGGGTCCGGCCGCCCTCGCGGGCCCGCGGCTGGCGGGACTGGCGCAGCTCGCCCCGGATCCGCTGGCGCGGGGCGTCCTCGCGGGAGTCGCGCCGCTTGCGGTCAGCGTCCATCGGTCACCTCGCTGTCGTGTGCCTCGCCACCGTGCAGCGCGGACTCGCGCCAGTCGTCGGGCAGCAGGTGGTCCAGGACGTCGTCCACGGTGACGGCGCCCAGCAGGTGGTCCGCCTCGTCCACCACCGGCGCGGCGACCAGGTTGTAGGTCGCCAGGTAGCTGGTGATCGACGAGAGCGGGGCGTCCGCCGGCAGCGGGTCCAGGTCGTCGTCGAGCATCGCGCCGAGCTGGGTGTACGGCGGCTCGCGCAGCAGCCGCTGGAAGTGGACGGTACCCAGGTACTTGCCGGTCGGGGTCTCGTTCGGCGGGCGGCAGACGTAGATCTGCGCGGCCAGCGCGGGCTTGTGGTCGCGGACCCGGACCCGGGCCAGCGCCTCGGCCACCGTGGCGTCCGGCTCCAGCACGATCGGCTCGGTGGTCATCAGACCGCCCGCGGTGTCCTCCTGGTAGGAGAGCAGCCGGCGGACCGGGGCCGCCTCGTCGGGCTCCATCAGCTGGAGCAGCCGCTCGGCCTCCTCACCGGGCAGCTCGGAGAGCAGGTCGGCGGCGTCGTCCGGGTCCATCGCCTCCAGCACGTCGGCGGCCCGCTCGTCGTGCAGCTTGCCGATGATCTCGACCTGGTCGTCCTCGGGCAGCTCCTCCAGGACGTCGGCGAGCCGCTCGTCGTCCAGCGCGGCGGCCACCTCGGCCCGGCGCTTGGCGGAGAGGTGGTGCATCACGTTGGCCAGGTCGGCCGGGCGCAGCTGCTCGAAGGTGGCCAGCAGGTTGGCCGCGCCCTGGCCCTCCTCGGCGAGCGAGAAGCCGGTCACCGCGGACCAGTCGAGGGTGACCGCCTCGCCCCGGTTCTTCCTGAGCCGGCTGGCCCGGCCACGCTGCACGAAGACCTTGCTGATCTCCCACTCGCGGACCCGGGTCTGCACCATGGCGACGTCCAGCACGGTCACCTCGGCGCCGGCGGCGGTCTCGGTCACCCGGCGGTCCAGCAGCTCGGCCAGCACCAGGGTCTCGGTCGGCCGCTGCTCGAAGCGGCGCATGTTGATCACGCCGGTGGTCAGCACCTGACCGGACTCCAGGCTGGTCACCCGGGTCATCGGGAGGAAGATCCGGCGGCGCCCGACCACCTCCACCACCAGCCCGAGCACCCGTGGTGGACGCCCGCCGATCCGCAGCGACACGACCACGTCGCGGACCCGGCCGACCTGGTCCCCGTTGGGGTCGAAGACCGCGATTCCGGCGAGATGGGAGATGAAGACCCGGCTTGCTGGCCCTGCCATGGACTTCCTTCCGCTCGTCGGTGGGGCAAAGGTTATCGAAGAGCGCAACCCCGGGCTCGCCGGGCCGTCCCCGGGCCCCGCGGCAGCCCGTACGCTGTGCGGCATGGACGGTACGACCGCAACTGCTGACGACTTCCTCGACCGGGCGCTGCTGGAGGAGGCCACCAAGAAGTCCGGGCTGCTCTGGGTGCGCGCGCAGGGCGCGGCCGAGAGCCGTCCGCTCTGGCACGCCTGGTACGACGGCGCGGTGGTGGTGGTCGGGGACGGCGGTGAGCAGCCGCTGCACGGGCTGACCGCGGGCGCCGGCGCCGAGGTGACCGTCCGCAGCAAGGACAAGTGGGGACGGCTGGTGGCCTGGCCGGCCCGGGTGGTGGCGCTCGAACCGCGGAGCGAGGCCTGGCAGGGCGCGGTCGAGGAGCTCAAGGGCAAGCGGCTGAACGCCCCCGACACCGACACCATCACGGAGCGCTGGGCCCGTGAGTGCCGGGTGCTGCGGCTGGAGCCGGTCGGCGCGCTGAGCGAGCGGCCGGGCGCGATGCCGGACGCCTCGCACGCCGCCGCGCCGATGCCCAGCCCGGCCACCACCCGGCAGCCGATCCCGGCCCACCTGCCGAAGCTGGTGTTCGGGCGACTGCGCCGCAAGGGCTGACCCTTCGACCGTTCCCGAGGAGAGCCGTGCCCGTCGTTCGGCCCGACACCGCCCCGAGCGTTTCCCCACCCGCGGCCGCCGCGCCGCCGCTGCCCCGGCCGGACCTCGTGCTGCTGGCCGTCTCGATCGCCGGCATCTCCTTCTCGGCGCCGCTGATCAGCGCCACCGCCGCACCCGCGCTGGCCATCGCCTGCTGGCGCAACGTCATGTCGGCCGGGGTGCTGGGCCCGTACGCGTTGCTGCGGCACCGGGCCGAGCTGCGCGGACTCGGCGGGCGGGCGGTGCTGCTCGCGGTGGCGGCCGGGGCGCTGCTGGCGGTGCACTTCGCGCTCTGGACGCCGAGCCTGCGGATGACCTCGGTGGCCTCGTCCACCGCGCTGGTCACCACCACCCCGCTGTGGACCATCCTGATCACGCGGGTGCGCGGCGTCCGCCCGCCGCGGCTGGTCCGGCTCGGCATGGCCGCGGCCTTCGCCGGCGTCCTGCTGCTCACCGGCGTCGACCTCACGGTCTCCGGCCGGGCGCTGCTGGGCGACGGGCTCGCGCTGGCCGCCGGGCTGGCCATGGCCGGCTACCTGCTGCTCGGCGCCGAGGTCCGTCGGAGCGTCAGCACCACCGCCTACACGCTGGTCTGCTACACCACCACGGCCGTCGGGCTGCTGGCGCTCTGCCTGGCCACCGGCACCCCGCTGGGCGGCTGGTCGGCCGGGGTCTGGGGCCGGATCGCACTGCTGATGGTGGTCGCCCAGCTGCTCGGGCACTCGCTCAGCAACCGGGTGGTGCGCACCCTGGGCCCGTCCGTCACCTCCACCGCGATCCTGCTGGAGACGCCCGGGGCCGCGCTGATCGCGGCGCTCTGGCTGGGCCAGTGGCCGCCGGCCGCCGCCTGTCCGGCCGTGGCGCTGATCCTGCTCGGCCTGGTCCTGGTACTCCGCGCGGGGCGCCGCTGACCTGCCGGGTACGCTCGGCGCATGGCCCACGACCTCCCGCTCTTCGGCGACCCCAGCCAGCCCCCGCACGGCCCGCGGGGCCCGTCCCGCGCCGAGGTGTCGACCGCGGTCGAGGCGCGGCTGATCACCGCGCTCGGGGAGCCGAGCGGACGGGCCGCGGTGACCTTCCTGGGCGCCGAGCGGATCGAGGTGCTGCGGTTCGGCCCGGACGCCGAGGGCCTGGTCCGCTACGCCACGCTGGGCATGGCCGCCGCGCCGATGGCCGACCCGACGGCGGCCCTCGCCGACCCGGTGCGCGGGCCGCGGGCCGAGCTGCTGCTCACCGTCCGCGGCGGACGTGACGAGGTGCTCCGTTCGCTGGCCATCCTGGCGGCGACCCCGCAGGTGGAGGGCCTGGTGGTGGCACCGGGCGCCTCGCTGGACCTGGGCGGGCCGCTCTGGCCGGGCGCGCCGTTCAGCTCGGTGCTGGTGGCCGAGGGGGGCGGTCTGGTCGAGGACCTCGACCTGCCGGAGCCGGCCGATCCGGTGCGCTTCCTGCCGCTGCTGCCGATGACGCCGAACGAGGCGGCCCACAAGCGGGTGCACGGCGCGGCCGAGCTCCAGGAGCGCTGGCTGGGGCACGGCACCGACCTGCGCGATCCGGAGCGTCGCGGCGTGCCGCTCGGCTGAGCGCGGACCCTAGCCACGTACTTCGCAGATCACCGATTTAGGTTTGTGGCCAGCGGGTTTGTGTGACTTCGATGCCGAGGAGGTCGAGGAGGTGGAGTTGGA
>NZ_JBVHLF010000179.1:0-5721 GCF_055559155.1 Kitasatospora sp. NPDC024654 | reverse complement strand
CTCAAGCGAATCTCGAATGCCTGACCGGCAGAGATGCCCCAATGTCACCCCATCGAGCGACGCCAAACCCGGCATTACGGCGCGAACCGCACTCTCACGACGCGGCAGGCTTCGCTTGATGCTACGGACCGCTCGGTTGCTCCCCCTTTGAAGGGCTTTTGACGCTGGGCTTCGACACCGGGCGTTTCCCCTCGATGCCGCCAGCCTGCTACCGGGCCTCCCGGCAGCTACCCGGACCGGACTTGCACCGGCAAGCGACGACGAGCTTACGACTGACGGTCAATCACCTAACACGATCAACCCCGTCTTCTGGACGCACAGTGGAACAAGATCGAGCACCGGCTGTTCTCCCACGTCACCATGAACTGGCGCGGGAAACCGCTGACCAGCCACGAGGTCGTCCTGAACACCATCGCGGCGACCACTACGGCGGCAGGGCTGCGGATCGAGGCCGCCCTCGACCACGGCTCCTACCCGACCGGCATCCAGGTCAGCCGCGAACAGCTGCAGGCCCTGCCGATCACCGCCCACGACCAGCGCGTGGCCTGGAACTACAGCATCACCCCGACCGGCAGCGACACCGCGAACTCGGGTCCGCAGGGCGCCGACGAACGCACCGCCGCCCGCACCCTTACCCTGCGGACGCTGGCCGACCCTCGCCTGACCGGCATGGCAGATGCAGAACTCGCCGCATTGATCACCCAGTTGGCGCCCGAGCAGGCAGCCCGGGCCGAACAACGCCGCTACGTCCTCCGTGGCGGCAGGCGGGTCGCCACCACCGGCCGCAGCCGATCCCCGCTCTCGGATTCCGACGAGGTCCTGGTAACCGTGATCTACCTGCGGCAGGTCTGCCCGCAGAAGGTGCTGTGCGACCTGCTCGGGATCAACCCCGTCACCATCGGCCAAGCCATCAAGGCCACCCGGCAACTACTGGACGAGCACAAGATCAGCATCACACCGACCGTGGCACGCTACTTCGCCCGCGCCCAAGACCTGCGGGCCTTCATCGCCGAAGCCGCCCCGGACCAGCACATGCCGGCGGAGCCGAGCCGCCACGCGCTCACCGCCCCGGCCGTGACCGGCATGAGCCGCCAAGCCCTGCACGCCCTGCTCGAAGAACTGATCGTGCCCTACGCGGCCGCGATCGAGAAGCGCCGCCACCGACAGCGCGGCGGCGACCGCCGGCCCGGAACCCGCGCCGGCGTGTTCCGGCAGAAGATCACCGACGGCGACCGGATCCTCGCCACGATCCTCTACCGGCGCCGCATCTGCAGCCTCGACGTCCTCGCCGAACTGTTCGGAGCCTGCCGAAGCACCCTATGGAACGCGATCAACGACGTCCTCCCCATCCTGGACGCCCACGGCCTTACCATCGCCCCCACTGACCGACGACACGCCACCGCAGCCGACCTCCTGACCACGACACGAGCACAGGACCACCATGTTGTTTCTTGACGGCTCCACTTGATCCGCGCCTCGCTGCGGCTGTCCTCGGGCAAGGACCACGCCAAGCTGGCGCCGGCCCTGCGGGCGATCTACACCGCGCCGACCGAGCAGGCCGCCGAGCAGGCCCTGAGCGAGCTGGCCGCCTCCGAGCTGGGTGAACGCTATCCGGCCGTGGTTCGCACCTGGCGGGCGGCCTGGAACGAGTTCACACCCCACCTCGCGTTCCCACCCGCTATAAGGAGGGTTGTCTACTCGACGAACATGGTGGAGTCGATGAACTCCCGGCTGCGGAAGGCTACCCGCAACCGCGGGCATTTCCCCTCGGAGCAGGCCGCGTTGAAGGTGCTCTACCTCGCCGTCCGCGAGCAGATCACTCCCAGGGCACGCGACATCAACCACGTCGCCGCACACTGGAAGGAGGCGCTGAACCAGTTCTCACCCTTCTTCGAGGACCGGCTCAGCTTCCAATAACCCCAAGGAACTTACACAAGATCGCTGACACTGCCTCGTCCGGGGCCCTGACCCGTGGAAGCGTCCTGCACGGTTGGCTGTATCGGAATCGGCGGGCTGCCCGTCCCGGCCGCAGGAGCGTGGCAGGGATGGGCAGCGCCGGTTCTTCACTGGGTCGCCGGCGTCGGCGGCGGACCCTAGACAGCGAGGATGACGAAGGGGCGTGTTCGTGGCGGGACTGCCAGCTTCGGGCGCTCCGCCGTTCGAGTGATAAAACGTCAGGGCTCTTGTCAGCAGCGTAGTCCGAATGGATTGCTGTATGTATCCGAACTGTTGGTGATCGCCCCCCCGGAGGCGAAGACGCTCGGCCTGTGGCGGGTTGCGGGTCCGGTGTCGCGATGGGCACCCCTGGGACGACCGGGTCCACCACCTGGGACTGGTGGACTCCTCGACCACGGTTCGGCTGCCACCGGAGCCGTCCAAGTGCCCTGGACGGCGACCGTCCGGCGGCCCCGTACCTCCTCACCCACCCCTCAACCCTCACCACGGCCCGATCGGCCCGGGGGCGAAGTAGTGCCCCGGTGTCGGTGCCAGATCACGCGGCGCCTTTCCGGGGTCGGAGTCGATGTGGCCACGTCGACTGATCCGGCTGCTGGGCGGCTTCCAAGCCGTCGGGCTCGGTTTCCTCGGGTGCACCGGCACCGCACCGGCCGCTGACGAGCGCGGATGCGGAACTGCGGCCGAGGACAGATCGCTTCCACGCGCATCCACCCAGTCTCTCCAGGAGGCATGTCATGCCTGTCAGCCCGAACCAGGGATCCACCGGCGGCGGGACGGTCGTCACCATCACCGGTACCAACCTCAGCGGCGCCACGGCCGTGCACTTCGGCTCCAACCTGGGCACCATCACCGCCAACACGGCCACCTCCATCACCGTCACCTCCCCGGCCGGGAGCGGCACGGTCAACCTGACCGTCACCACCCCGGGTGGGACCAGCAACCCGGTGCCGTTCTACTACGTCGGCGCGCCGTTCAAGTCCAGCCTGTCCCCCGTCTCCGGCGTCACCGCGGGCGGCAACACGGTCACCATCACCGGCACCGGCCTGTCCACCGCCACCGCGGTGCACTTCGGCACGGCGTCCGCGACCCCGACCGTGGTCAGTGACAGCCAGCTGACCGTCACGGTGCCGGCGGGCACGGCGGCCGGGCCGGTGGGTGTCAGCGTCACCACCGCGGGCGGCACCAACAACGGCCTCTCCTACACCTACGTCGACGGGCCCACCCTCGGCACCCCGGTCCCCGCGGCCGGGCCGACCTCCGGCGGCACCGCGGTGACCATCCCCGGCACCAACCTCACCACTACCCAGTCGGTGACCTTCGGCGGTGCCCCGGCGCCGTTCTCCGTCATCTCCGACACGGAGATCTCCGCCGTCACCCCGCCCGGGACCGCCGGCGCGGCGGACATCGTGGTCACCACCACCGGAGGCTCCGCCACGCTGACCGGTGGGTTCACCTACACCGCCGGCCCCGGCATCTGAGGCAACACCCTGGCCCCGGGCCCGCCGGCGGGCCCGGGCAACCGGACAGCCCGGGCAGAGGCGCCCCCGCCCTCTGCCCGGGCGTTCACCCGTCACACCCCGACGAGCCGACCGGCCCCCCGTCGGCGTCGGCCCGCAGAGAGGCACCATGCACACGTCCCAGACCTCACACCCAGCGGCCGCGCCGATGGCATCGCCGGCCCTTACCGGGCTCGCGCCAACCCAGGGGCCGGTCTCGGGCGGCACTACCGTGACCCTGACCGGCACCAACCTGACCGGGGCGACCGCCGTCGTCTTCGGCGGCACCGAGGCCACGTCGTTCACGGTGGTCTCCGCTACCCAGATCACCACCACCTCCCCCACCGGCAGCGGTACCGTCCAGGTCACGGTGACCACGTCCGGTGGTACGAGCAACGGCCTCACCTACACCTACGTGCCCCCACCGGCCCTCACCGCCCTCGCGCCGACCCAGGGACCGGTATCGGGCGGAACCACGGTGACCCTGACGGGCACCAACCTGAGCGGGGCGACCGCGGTCACTTTCGGCGGTTCGGCGGCCACATCGTTCACGGTGGTCTCCGCCACCCAGATCACCGCCAGCACACCACCCGAGGCCGCGGGCCCCGTCCAGGTCATCGTCACCACCCCCGGCGGCACCAGCAACACCCTCACCTACTTCTTCCTCAACCCACCGACCCTCACCACACTCACCCCGGCACTGGGGCCGGGCGGGACCGTGACCCTGACCGGCACCAACCTGACCAACGCCACCGCGGTCACTTTCGGCGGTTCGGCGGCCGTGTCGTTCACGGTGGTCTCCGCCACCCAGATCACCGCCCTCGCCCCCACCGGCAGCGGCACCGTCCAGGTCACGGTCACCACCCCCGGCGGCGCGAGCAACGCCCTCCCCTTCACCTACGTGCCCTCCCCGACCCTCACCGGGCTCACACCGATCCAGGGGCCGGCTTCGGGCGGGACCACGGTCACCCTGACCGGCACCAACCTGACCTACACCACCGCCGTCCGGTTCGGTACCACGCTGGTGGCGTTCACGGTGGTCTCCCCCACCCAGATCATCACGAGCGCGCCACCGGGAACCGCGGGCCCCGTCCAGGTCACCGTCACCACCCCCGGCGGCACCAGTGGTGGCCTCGCCTACTACTTCGTCACCTCCCCGACCCTCACCGCCCTCGCGCCGGGGCAGGGGCCGGTGCCGGGCGGGACCACGGTGACCCTGACCGGCGCCAACCTGAGCGGGGCGACCGCGGTCACTTTTGGCAGTACGCCGGCCACATCGTTCACGGCGGTCTCCGCCACCCAGATCACCGCCATCGCGCCATCCGAGACCGCGGGCCCCGTCCAGGTCACCGTCACCACCCCCGGCGGCACCAGCAATACCCTCACCTACTTCTTCCTCAACCCGCCGACCCTCACCACGCTCACACCGGGACAGGGGCCGGTGCCGGGCGGGACCACGGTGACCCTGACCGGCACCAACCTGACCAACGCCACCGCGGTCAGCTTCGGCAGTACGCCGGCCACATCGTTCACGGTGGTCTCCGCCACCCAGATCACCGCCACCGCGCCACCCGGGGCCGCGGGCCCCGTCCAGGTCACCGTCACCACCCCCGGCGGCACCAGCAACACCCTCACCTACACCTACGTGCCCCCACCGGCCCTCACCGCCCTCGCGCCGATCCAGGGGCCGGCTTCGGGCGGGACCACGGTGACCCTGACCGGCACCAACCTGACCGGGGCGACCGCCGTCGTCTTCGGCGGTACCGAGGCCACGTCGTTCACGGTGGTCTCCGCCACCCAGATCACCGCCACCGCGCCATCCGAGACCGCGGGCCCCGTCCAGGTCACCGTCACCACCCCCGGCGGCACCAGCAACACCCTCACCTACACCCAGCTCCAGCCACCCGGCATCTGACAGAAGAGTAATTGCCAAGATCTGGGGCGTGGACGTGGCCATCTAGTGCTGCTCCGCGTTAATTCGTGGACAACACCATTGCGTTAAGCCTGTGACCTGCGGCGCAACCCGGTTCAGTGCCGGGATCGAGAGGCGATTCCGTCTTCCATGATCTGGATCTCGGTGTGGACGGTGTAGTGCTGGGCCTGCTGGGGGTGCTTGCTGAACCGCCCCGGGTTCGGTAGAGAGCTCAGATGATGGCTGTGACCAGGGGTTTTGTGGTTGCCAGGTAGTAGTTGGTCTCGTACTCGACGGGCGGAATGTGGCCTATCTCTCCGTGAAGCCTGCGGTGGTTGTACCAGTCGACCCACTCGG